>JAESTI010000240.1 GCA_016763665.1 Bacteroidia bacterium
CTTAACTTCTTTATGAAGTTCTACCTGGGCTTTGTATTTACCTAGTTTCTTTATGCCAGTTTCAATACTAACCAACCTCTTATCTACTACTACATCCTTTCTTTTCAATTCTTCAACTATTTGCGCTGTAGTAATAGAACCAAAGATCTTTTCAGTTTTACCTACTTTTCCATGAATTTTAAGATCTAAAGAATTAACTTTTTCTGCTATTTTCTCAGCTTCACCTTTAATTTTGGCTACTTTTTGAGCAGTTTGTCTCAATATTTCTTCAACCTCTTTTATAGATGATTTATCAGCAACTTTAGCCAAACTTCTAGGGATCAAATAATTTCTACCGTATCCATTCTTCACTGTAAGGATATCATTTTTATATCCTAAACCCGGTATATCTTGTTTCAAAATAACTTCCATGATCTTCTTTAATTATAAATAATTGGATACTACTTCAATCCGTCCGTTACGAAAGGTAAAATGGCGAGAATTCTTGCCCTTTTTACAGCAACAGAAATTTTCCTTTGGAATTTTAGAGATGTTCCTGTAAGCCTTCTTGGAAGGATCTTTCCTTGATCATTAACAAATTTCTTTAAAAACTCAGGATCTTTATAGTCGATATGCTTGATTCCACTTTTTTGAAATCTACAATACTTCTTTCTTGAGTTCTGTATTACAGGATTACTTAAATATTTGATATTTCCTTGATTCTGTGCCATATTTAAAATTATTAATTTACTACTTTGCTTCTTCTAAAATAGGTTCATCTTTCTTTGCTGCTTTCGCACCTCCACGTCTCTTTTCATTGAAAGCAATTGCGTTCTTATCCAGTGACACAGTTAAAAATCTCAGGATACTCTCATCCCTGCTAAATTCAACTTCCAATTTTTTAACGGCTTCTCCTTCAGCTTTATATTCAATTGAATAGTAATAGCCATTGCTCTTACGCTTGATCTCGTAAGCTAACTGTCTTAATCCCCAGTCCTCTTCATGAATTATCTCAACTTTTTGCTTTTTGAGAAACCCTTTAAATTTAGCTATGGTCTTCTTTGTCTCTTCCGATGACAAAACTGGATTAATAATAAATATAGTTTCGTACTGTGTCATTGTCAATTTTCTATGTAATAATTACCTTTCAGTTCAATTGGGGTGCAAATTTAGTACTTTTAGACTAATAATAAAAATAATTTCTATGAATTTATATAGAGCTTTACTACTTCAGAATGGTGAACTCAAACTCAAAAGGATCTAAATGCTCTATAAGAGCCTTTGCAAAGTTCTTTTCATACCTCATGTAATAAGCGATGAAATTATCATGTCTTTCCTGTAAATGACCACCAGGAAACAATTTTTCTTTTAATTTATTGATCTTATTTTGTTCGGTCTCAAATTTTGCCTTTTCCGCTTTTCTTAATCTTCCTTCAATATTCTTAAAAGCATTTATTTGTTTCTTATTCTCCGCCATTATCATTCCCACCAAGCTTTTGTCCACATTTTCTGACTTTTTCAAGATCTTAACATATACCTCATTCATGGCCTTCAATTCATCTTCTAAAGTGATTTCCTCATTACTATTGGCTTCCACATACTCTTTTATCAATGTATTTTCATCCTTGAACAGTTGCGTTTCACTTAATTGCAACTTGTCCATGTTTTTCTGAGTAGCTTCATCTAATATCACTACAGAATTTCTAAGAAAAATAATAGGGAAAGCAATGTCATGACGCTCAAACATTCTCTTATACTCAAACCAATATGCTACTTCTGCCCCACCACCTATGTATGCCAGGTTTGGTAATATTTTTTCCTGATACAACGGACGAGTTACCACATTTGGGCCGAACTTTTCAGGGTTTTGTTTCAACTCATTTTCTAACTCCTCCTTGGTAAAAATAATTTCTGTATTTAGAACTTTATATTTTCCATTTTCTTCAACTACTCTTGCTCTTAAATCATCTTCTAAATAAAAAACATTGATTTCTCTAGGTTTCACCTGATCGTGATATCCCGCTTCTTTTAGTTCGCTTATAGTCTCATTTACAAGCGTATGATTGGTTTGTTCAATAATGTCATCCTTAATTATGTCAGCAAATTCATTCTTTAATTCTTTTCTATCCGGATCAAGCATTACTAAACCATACTCTCCAAATAATTCATTAATAAGGTATTGTGTTGCTTTGGCAAGATCATCATGTTTCAGATACGAATCTTTGAACAATCCTATCAGATATTTAGCATCTTCATGATCGCCAAGAATTTCTTCAAGCTCATCGATAGTGCTTTCTAAAGATGCAGTCTTAACACGCCCTATAGGACCAACTACCTCCTTTGCCCATTCTATTTTCTTTCCAAAAACATGAGTATGGTTTATCTCAGCAAAATCATGATCCTCAGTAACCATCCAATAAATTGGAACAAAATTATGATCAGGGTAGTGTTGATTTAATGTTTTTGCAAGATTAATGGTACCTACCAATTTATATAGAAAATACAACGGCCCTGTAAACAAGCAAAGCTGATGACCGGTAGTTACAGTAAAAGTATTTGTATTGAGTAAACTTTTAATATTGCTCTTCACTAGTTCAGATGCATCAATATCAAGATATTGCTC
This sequence comes from Bacteroidia bacterium, assembly GCA_016763665.1. The sequence goes on from JAESTI010000240.1 coordinate 2,603, forward strand.
CTCTAAAACTTTTACCAATAGTTCTCTATTTATATTTTCTTTGGATTTTAGATCTATTGCTGTTTTGAAAGAATCAATACTCGGAAAAAGACCGTAGAAAGGCTTTAACTTTTCATCACCACTTAGATAATCCAAAACCAATTTAGAAAAGCTATTGGTGTCGGAATATGGGATGTTTGATTTATTTAGCATTTTTCAGTTTTAACCTTTGGCTATAGGCTTTTAATGCCCTATAGCTTTGGTGGCACTTTTTTTATTAATTCCTCTATCGCCTTTAAGTACAAACTATGGCTACTATCTGTATGGTCATCATAAAGTAGAATGTCGTATTTGAAAATCGAGTCGTTTGCCAATAGCCTGTAGAAATTATAGTAATTAGTTCCTGAACTTACATAGCTTTCAATGACATGTGTTTTCTCAATCAATTCAGGATTCTTTATTTCATTAAATCCTTTAACTTTTTTTAGTGAGTTATTTGATAAATCAACGAGATATAAATTAAAAGTCCAATTACTTCTGACGTCTGAAATATTTTGAATTAATATGTCTTTTTCATTGTCATTGTTGAAGTCTTTAAAGCTGACTTCGCCAACTCTACTATAAATTGAATCCGAGAAAATCAACATATTTCTCTTTCTAAATTCAAATAGAGAATTGTAATCATTCTCTGTAATATTTCCAAGGTTGGTTATTTGAACTTGATACCCTTTTGAAGAAAAGACAGAGTCACAATTAATCAAATTGGTTTTTGTATTTATCTCTTGACCTTTAATTCCCGAAGAACTTGGAGCGTCCAGGTTTATATTATTATTCATTTTACCTTTTTGCGAGTTTTGTCCGCAACCATAAATGAAAATAAAAAAGAGGACGAAGTATTTCATATTTTTAAATACCATTAACATGCAAATATAGAAATTTGCAATGATGCCTAAGGTTGTGGTTCAAATCCTAATACTTCCAGAAATGAACTACCAAGATTCTCTATGATATCACTTGCGATCATTGCTTCCTGGCTATTTTTACATGCTGCATAATCACCTGCCAATCCGTGTAGATAAACTCCTAATATGCACGATTCTTTTTGCGTATAGCCTTGTGCCAGTAGTCCCAAAATTATTCCGGTCAATGTATCTCCACTTCCGGCAGTAGCCATACCAGGGTTACCTGTAGAGTTAAAGTAGCAATCTCCATCCGGACAAAAAGTTGCTGTATGAGCACCTTTTAATATCAAGTAAAGGTTATTTTCCTTTGCAAATTTCTTTGCCAATTCATGTCTATCATAATCATTTTCACTGTTTCCGGCAATGCGCTCAAATTCTTTTGGATGAGGAGTTAATATACATTCTTGAGGAAGTTC
>JAESTI010000241.1 GCA_016763665.1 Bacteroidia bacterium
CAGTCACATGCCTATAGAATCCTGGAAAGAATCTAAATCCGTGCTCACCCGGCAGATCTTTTCTGTTGTCCTTTCCTGAGTCAGGAACTTTTACACTGCGGGCTTTTCCTCCTGGAATACCCTTTAATTCATAAACATGAACATCAAATCCACGCTCAATAAGTTCATGGGCTGCGCTGAGACCGGCAACACCTCCTCCTAAAATAACAACTTTGTTTTTTTTCATAAAATAATTGCTAACTGAAAATTTAAAATTTTGATTATCAGATAGTTAACTGTGGGATTCTGGTTTTAATCTTATCTGATAAAATTTTACTGATAGGAAAATTCGGCACAAAACTAAAACAATGATCTAAATACACAAGTCTGTGATATCCATCAGATTATGTTAATTTTACTCTAAGAGGACTTACTCATGGATGACAAAAATAAGCGAAACCTTTACTGGAGACAGAACATACGGTATCTTCTGATATTATTGGGAGTATGGTTTTTGGTATCGTATGGGTGTGGAATTTTATTTGTTGATGAACTTGACAAAGTGAAGATTGGAGGGTTTAAACTTGGATTTTGGTTCGCCCAACAAGGATCTATCTATGTGTTTGTGGTGCTGATCTTCGTATATGTGTATCTGATGAACAAACTGGATAAAAAATTCGGGGTAGAAGAATAAATAAAAATCCTCAAAACGCATAACTCACAACTCATTACCCATAACTCATAACTCCCAAAGTGGACATACAAACCTGGACATTTATTATTGTTGGATTAAGCTTTGCGCTGTACATTGGTATTGCGATTTGGTCAAGAGCTACTTCGACAAAAGAGTTTTATGTGGCCGGTGGAGAAGTTTCCCCTTTAGCTAATGGAATGGCTACTGCAGCTGATTGGATGTCGGCCGCTTCATTTATTTCTATGGCGGGATTAATTTCATTCCTTGGAAGAGATGGATCAGTATATTTAATGGGTTGGACAGGGGGATATGTGTTGCTTGCATTGTTGCTGGCACCATATCTGCGGAAGTTTGGAAAATTTACTGTCCCTGATTTTATTGGGGATAGATATTACTCCCAAACAGCAAGGGTGGTAGCTGTTGTTTGTGCAATATTCATATCGTTTACTTACGTGGCCGGTCAAATGAGAGGAGTGGGAATAGTCTTTTCAAGATTTTTAAGTGTAGATATAAATACTGGAGTTCTTATTGGAATGGCTATTGTTTTCTTTTATGCTGTATTAGGTGGTATGAAAGGGATAACATATACACAGGTTGCTCAATACTGTGTGCTGATATTTGCGTATTTAGTTCCAGCTATTTTCATCTCCATTATGATAACAGGCAACCCAATTCCACAATTGGGATTTGGAAGTGATCTAATCAATGAACCTGGAGTCTCATTGTTGGATAAACTGGATGGCTTAGGTGAGGCATTGGGGTTTACAGCCTATACACAAGGTAATAAGCCAATGATAGATGTATTTTTCATTACTGCAGCTTTGATGGTAGGCACTGCAGGATTACCTCATGTAATTGTTCGGTTTTTTACAGTTCCTAAAGTCAGGGATGCACGAAAATCAGCGGGATATGCCTTGGTGTTCATTGCTATTCTTTATACCACGGCTCCGGCTATCGCAGTTTTTGCAAGAACAAATTTGATTCAATCGGTTAGTGAGAAATCATACAATGAAGTACCGAGTTGGTTTAAAAATTGGGAGAAAACAGGACTTCTTAAGTTTGAAGATAAAAATGCCGATGGAAAGATCCAGTATGTTCAAAATCCTGAAATAAACGAGTTAACAATTGATCGGGATATTATTGTTTTAGCGAATCCTGAAATTGCGCAATTGCCTAATTGGGTGATAGGCTTGGTGGCAGCCGGGGGATTGGCTGCAGCACTATCGACTGCTGCAGGACTGCTGTTGGTGATCTCTACATCAATCGCCCATGATCTATTGAAGAAAACATTTAGGCCAGAGATCTCAGAAAAAGGTGAGTTGAAAGCAGCCAGAATTGCTGCAGCATGCGCCATATTTGTTGCCGGATATTTTGGGATTAATCCTCCAGGGTTTGTGGCACAAGTTGTTGCATTTGCTTTTGGTTTGGCCGCAGCCAGTTTTTTCCCTGCAATCCTAATGGGAATTTTCTCAAAAAAAATGAACAAAGAAGGTGCAATTACAGGTATGTTGGTGGGATTAGTATTTACCGCAGGTTACATTATCTATTTTAAATTTATAAATCCTGATGCAAATAATGCAGAAAACTGGTTATTTGGTATTTCTCCTGAAGGAATCGGAACTTTGGGTATGATATTGAACTTCGTTACAGCTACTATTATTTCTAAATTTTCTAATGATCCGCCTCTGGAAGTTCAGGAAATGGTGGAGAATATTCGGATACCTAAATGATGATCGAGTTTAAAAACATAAAGTTATTCGAACCTGGTACTTTCCAAACAATAGTTAAATCTTGTTACAATGATTTTCTAAAATTATTCCCGGACGAAAAAGAGAACTTCTATAATCAATGGGAACAAGAAGATAGGGATGTTTTTACAAATCTTGACACCATCGGTCCATGTACCTTTATTACATGTTTAGATGATACACCCGTTGGATGTTGGAGCTATGACCCCAGGCAACATCCTGTTGGTATTATTGGTCAAAATTGCATTCTACCTGGATACCAAAACAAAGGGTACGGTAAGAGACAAATTCAAGCAATTATTGAAATATTCAAAAAGAAAAATTACAGCGAAATTAAAGTAAGCACAGGAGATATTGAATTTTTCTTGCCAGCACAACGGATTTATGAGAAATGTGGGTTTGTAAAAAATGGATGTTCAAAAGGAGACCTGTTTGATTTAATTGAGTTTAATAAACTTTTAAATAGGAACTGAATTTCCTCATAATCGCGCATTTGTAATGGGTGCCAGCATAAAACCTTCTATAATGGCTAAAAAATGTATTTGGAAGTTGATATTAGTAGGGGTACTTTTATTCAACTCTATGAAGTGGATAAACGACATATGTCGTTTATCCGTACGTTAGCGGTCATAATTAATTGAGATGAAATTTATTAAGTATTGTTTAATTCTTCTTCTTTTTTAGCAAACTGCGAAAATCCCAAGTATAGGATTTACTATAATGAAGGTGTTGTCGAATATAATTCAGGAAATTATGATAAAGCGATTAAATTATATTCAAAGTCAATTGAAATTAATCCTGAGTTTGCTCCTGCTTATAACAATAGAGGGTTAGCTTATTATAAAAATTCGGAGATTGTCAATGCAATAAAGGATTTTGACATGGGAATAAGTATTGACTCTTCAATGGCTGAATTATTTTTGAACAAAGCAATAATTGCTAACTTATTAAATGCTCATAGTGATGCCATCAAACTAGCATGCATGGCTATAGATTTGAATGATGATTTGGGAGAAGCTTACTCTGTAAGAGGTCTTAGTAAGATTAAGCTAAATGACTCAAAGGGAGGGTGTAAAGACCTTTTCACTGCAAGAGAAAAAGGATTAAATGGGGATGAAAATATGATTAAAGAAAATGAAAAGTTGATTAAAGAAAACTGTAATGAAAAAAACCGCTAACACGAAGCTATAAGCAATACTCCGCTATCGCTACGTACTGCTCATAGCGCAACGTTAAACATTATTAATATGGAGAAAGTGACAATAGTAAAAAGGTTAGCAAGTATGTTGATTGATTATTTAGTAATCGGATCAATTGCTGTTTTATCTGGAATACCAATTCTGATAATAGCATTTCTAATCAAAAGGTATTTTAATATTGATTTATATTGGACAGGGGTGGTTATAATAGTAGGTATATACATTAATAAAGACTTTTTCAGAGGTAAGAGTTTTGCTAAGCGTTTAATAGGGCTGCAAGTAATGAAAAATAAAAAAGACGAGGTTGCAACAAGATTTCAGTGCTTCATAAGAAATCTAACGATAATTCTATTTCCTCTTGAAGTTTTTATATCATTATTTTCAAGACAAAGAAGAATAGGTGACTTGCTTGCAGGTACAAGAATTGAAAATTCAGAAAAAGAAGAAGTTTCAACAATTATTGGCGAAATTAAATCTGAATTAAAAAAGAAAAAAAATGCTTAACAAAGAACTGTGCTAAAAACTTCACTAGCGCGCATTTGAACCTTAAATCCGCATGTTAGCAGTAAAAAAGCATGCAAACCCCTATAAAATAGAGGTTTGCAGTTTAAGTGAATTCAC
>JAESTI010000242.1 GCA_016763665.1 Bacteroidia bacterium
ATTGTATTGCCATATCTCATATGAGTAGGAGTTGGGTTCAAAAACACTTATTACTTTGTCGCTAGCTAAACCATATTTAAATAGACCATTCCCCTGTCAGTTTCGTACCCTTTAAGTATTCGGGTGCCATATAATTTTTCAGCGATCTTAACATTTTTGAAATATTTGCGCCACTGACTTTCAGGCTCGTCTGAATTTCTTTTTTCCCAAAATGCCTGGAAGTACTTTTGCATAATGGTAGAATCATTGCTTCCCAAAGCATTTTGAGCAAAAATCAATTCCGTTTCTGATGAAATAGGGGATAAACATTTAACATATTCCTGAATATGGGCTTTATCGAATTTTAATGCAAATCCTCTTGATAAAGTTATGGATATTAACTTATCAAGTGGAGATAACTGGTTGCTACGTTGAAAAAAGAGCCTTCTTTGCCTTAATAGTTTGTTCGTTTTATCTACTACTTCAATGGTGAGATGATAGTTTCCTGAAGGAAGTTTATCAATTGGGAAAGTTCCCATAATAACATTTACACCCTTGGCTGTTTGTTTTGAAAAGTTGCTTAGTGATGCGACTACCTGTTTTGTTTCATATGACTTAACAGAATACCTCACCAAAAAAGGTTGGTCGGTAATAACCTTATCAGTATTGTAAATTTCTGTATAGAATTTGATATGAGTTAAGTGAATTGGGAAGAAATTACTTGTGTAAGGTATTAAATCAAACCCACTTTTAGTTAGTGGCGTGACTTGCTCCGCTTTATTATAAGAAGTAAGCAGTTCGATATCGGAAATGGAAATACTGTCATTCTGATAGTTGATTTTAATTGGTTGCTCTAGAGAAAATGTATTTGAATTGTTGTTATTGTCAGCTATAGAGATTCCTAATAAATACCTGCCATTAGGGACAGTTATTCTTTGTTGATCAAGAAAATCGAAAGTAATGTTCACAGAATCATCATTTTCAGGACTTAGCAAATTATATCTATCAAAATACTTGACTACAGTATCTTGCTTTAATGTTAAAGATATTTGAATTGCAGCTTGAAACTTACCATTAGCATTCCTTTTATAAACAGCTGATTTTCCTATTACTGTAACATATGTTTCAAGATAAGGTCCTTTGTCGGGAGAGTTGAAAGTGCAATATGAGAAATATGCCTGTAAATTTTGAGCGTCTATTGTTGAAGTACCTATCAAAAAATAGGTAAATAATATACAGATTCTAAAAACCATATTCGCTATACTCAGTTGTGAACTCATCATCTTCAAATTCAGGATTTACTTTAAGTTCCTGATACTCGTATTCTTCAAATAAACCCTCGTTGTCATAAACGCTTAATACTATTGGGATCATTCGTTCTTTTTCAATTAAAAGTTCCAGTTTTTTTGCGTAATCGTTTGGGACATTCAATACCTGACCTTCATCAATATCCTTATAATCATCAAGATCATTCATCTGTAAAATAATGTAACCACAAACCATTAGTTTTTTTGCTATATCTACAACAGTTTCATCGTTTTTAACGGTATAATCGATATGTTTATAATATGAATTGTCAAATGTGACCTTAAAGCATGGTATGTTGTTGTACATTTCATCATAAGAAACAGACATTAAATTAGGTATATCATCTTCGTATTTATTAATAAGATGTTCCAGGATTGAAATTACTTTGTCGAAACCAGAGTCATATAATGTATGGTGTTGGTTATTTCGCATTATATTTCCGTAGGGGTTAAGCCAGAAATTAAACCATGGAAATCCATTTGGGTTGATGATGGCCTTATTTTCGTTTTCTCCATCAATCAATAATGCCTCCAAACCATCACTATCAGGTAAGCCTTGTTTGAAGTAAACCTTCAATTTTGGCTTCTTGATCAACTTTGTATAAGAATAGGATTCTGATAATTCTCCATTAACTCTTTCTTTTCTTTTCATGACGTATTCCAAAGCCGTAATTGCTTTAGTGATTTTAAATACCTGATTGGTGAGATCAAGCGCAGATTTTTTTTGAGGACTACTCGAAAGAGAACTTAGTAACAGAATAGTGAAAGCCAGAGATATTGTTTTTATTGCCGCCATTTGAATCTTAGGAATTGTAAAGAAATAATGAAAGGTTCAAAGGTATCTAATTTTAGGTAATGTTGCGAGTAAGGATATGTAAATCAGAAAAGTGGTAGTCAATTAGATTATTATTCGTGACAGGAAATTGGTTTGTAATTAGCACTGTTGTCATATTGAGCCTTTTAGCAAATTCCATATCGGATATTGAATCACCGATCAACAAAGATTTTTGGAAATTAATTTGTGGAAAATCTGCTTTAGCTTGAAGAGCAAGACCGGTTTGAGGCTTTCTGCAATTGCAGTTATCTTCAATAATATGTGGACAATGATATATGCTATCTATTTTCCCTCCTGATTTGCCAACTTCTAATTTCATTTTATCATGAATGCCAGATAGATCATTTTCCGTTATTAATCCTCTACCAATACATCTTTGATTTGTAACAATAACAGTTATTCTAACTAGTGAAGATAAAACTTTGAGCATTTCTAAAGCTCCATCCCGAAATTGAAACTGTTTCCAATTACAGACATAACCATTATCAATTTTTTCATTGATAACTCCGTCTCTATCCAAAAGCAGAGTCCAGCTTTGGTCAATTGATAAATCGCTTAAATTCTTCTTGGGCTCGGTCATAATCTTCAGGAATTCCTATATCAATAAAGTAGTTGTCAAAAGGAAATCCATAATAGGAATGTTCACGATAATGTTTTTCTAATACATCTTTTTCAAATGAGAATTTATCAGGAAGCTGTAGTGAAGTTAAATAGGAACTATTCAATAAAAAGATTCCTCCATTGATCAATCCTGCTTCAGTATATTTTTTTTCTTCAAAAGATGTAATTGAATTATTTTCATTGATGTTGACAGATCCATACCTGTCATATTTTTCCATTGGCTTCAATGCTAATGAAATGTTTGAATTGTGAGAAATGTGTTGAGAGTAAAATAACTTCAAAGAAACGTCAAAGTAAGTATCTCCATTAATAACAAAAACACGATCGTTTTCAACTTTGTCAAGTGCATTTTGGATTCCACCACCGGTTCCTAAAGCTTCCTTTTCAACGGCATATTCTAATGAAAGAGATTTATATTTATTCTTAAAATGATCCTGAATTTTTTCATGAAGATGTCCAACAGAAAGAATAGCTTTGGTGATTCTGTTTTCTATTAAATAATCAAAAACATATTGTAAGAACGGCAATTTATTTACCGGAGCCATCGGTTTGGGGATGTCACCGAGAATATGGCTTAATCGCGTGCCAAATCCACCTGCTAAAACGATAGCTTCGTTAGTCATTTAGAATGAACTTAGTTGAAGAGTTCCTTTTCCACCAATTCGCAAATGATATGTCCGACAAGAATATGGGATTCCTGTATGCGCGGCGTATCTGTAGATGGAATATTGATCAGGTATTTACAGGTATCCTTCATATTCCCTCCGGTATTGCCTGTAAAGCCAATGGTTATCATTTCCTGCTCATTTGCTTGATTGAGTGCATTTACAATATTGGCAGAGTTGCCGGAAGTAGAAATACCAAAAAGGACATCACCTTGTCTTCCTTTAGCCTTAACAAGACGTGAATAAACTTCATCGTAAGAATAATCATTAGCAACAGCAGTGAGATAGGAGGTGTTCACATGAAGCGCTTCCGCAAAAAGTGGATCACGATCGGTATAAAACCTGCCTGAAAATTCAGCAGCTAAGTGTTGTGCATCTGCAGCACTTCCACCATTTCCGCAGAACAAAACTTTCTTATCGTTTTGAAAAGCAGAAATAACTTCTTCAACAACTTTTTGAATGGTCTCAAGTAGATGCTCATTGTTTAAAAGTTGTTGTTTGGTTGCAACGGAACTTTCAATTATTGATCTTATTTTATCTAAATGCTCCATGTAGTTAATCCTGATCTTGTGAAAAAATATCTTCTTACTCTGCCTTCAAATTGCTCAAGTGATTTTACAACTTTATATCTTGATACACCGGGACAATATATAAGCATAAATCCACCACCCCCCGCTCCTGAGATCTTTCCTCCGCTTGCTCCAGCTTTTAAAACTGTTTCGTAAACCCTGTCAATTTCCGGGTTTGTGATGCCATCTGCCATATTCTTTTTATGCTCCCATCCAAAATCTAAAATTTCACCAATAATATCTAATTCTCCTTTTAACAAGGCTTCTTTCATTTTTATTGCCTGCTCTTTTACGTTATGAGTGGCTTCAATTGATTTCTGGTCGTTATCCAGAATGTTTTTGGTTTGCTTTTCTATTATTTCAGATGAGACTCTACTGGTGGCTGTATAGTAAAGAAGAAGGTTGTTTTCCAGTTCTGTACAATGATGAAGTGGTATTCTCAAAGGATTTACGATCACTTTTTCGTCTTTGTAAAACTCCATGAAATTGAATCCGCCAAATGTGGCTGCGTATTGATCTTGTCTTCCACCTGCCATTTTTAAGTCAATTCGTTCAATTTCATAAGCGAGATTCGCAATGTCATATTCGCCCAAAGGAAGTTTTAACCATTCTACGAAAGCTCCAAGGATAGCAACGACAAGTGTTGATGATGTACCCAAACCTGATCCTGCTGGAGCGTCTACATATGTGGTTAATTCAAAAGAGAGCGGTTTTTTAGTAAATTGTTTAACGACTCTATTGTAAACTCCTTTTAAGAGATCAAGTTTCCCATCAATTTCAAGTTCATCAGTTGAATTAACTTCAACTACTTCCTCTTTGTCAGCAGCATGAAAAATTATTTTGCCATCATCTCTAGGTTGAATAGTAGCGTAGGCGTAAAGGCAAACAGTTGCATTGAGTATTGCACCGCCATAATTATCAGAGTAGGGGCTAACATCAGTTCCTCCTCCGGCTAATCCAATTCTTAAGGGTGCTTTGCTTCTTACTATCATTTAGTCAATTAGTATTTAACAATTTGCAATTAACAGTTAGCAAATATCAAATAATATCTCTTATTTCAATCAACAAATTTTCAAATTATCTAATTTTCAAATTGTTTTATAAAGTTCTTCTATTTTATGAACAAATATATCCCAACCATATTTCTTTTTTTCTTCCATAACGCCTGAAACGAAGAAATCTTCTTTTTTTTCATTATAAAATTTGTAGATGGCTTCTGCTATCTCTTCAGGATCTTGATTAACCACATACCCAACCTTTTCGTTCGGAACCATTTCAGGAAGCCCTCCAACATTGGTTACTATCATTGGTTTGTTAAAATGGTAAGCGATTTGTGTTACTCCACTCTGAGTTGCTGATTTATAAGGCTGTACAATTATATCTGCTGCACAGAAATATTTTTGCACATCTGAGTTTGGAACAAATTCATCTTTTAAGATGATGTGATCTTGCAAATTATTCTCTGCAATAATTTTTTGGTAGGGTTCAGGGTTTTCGTAATACTCTCCTGCGACTATCAATTTTAATTGGAGGTTTCTGAGTTTTTCATTAGCAAAAGCCTTTAGCAAAAGGTCTAAACCTTTATAGGCTCTAATAAATCCGAAGAACAAAAGATAATTGAAATTCGGGTCAAGGTTTAGTCGTTCTTTTGCTGATTGTTTAGGAATTATTTCTCCAAAATTACTATATAGTGGGTGAGGGGTGAGAAACATTGGTTTTGATGTATTAAATTGTTCAAGGTCTTTCAGGACGGTATCTGACATACTTATAAACCCATCACAACTATTTACGAAATATTGAATAAGCTGATTGTCAAATGGCCGTTTTTCATGTGGAATTACATTGTCTGTTATCGCAATTACTTTGGTGTGTTTATTTTTTTTGATGATGCGAGCGATAGTTCCAAAACATAGAGAAATAAAAGGAATCCAAAACTTAAAAATTACTAAGTCAGGTTTGAGTTTTTTTATTTTATTTCCAACTATTATCCAATTGAGTGGATTGATAGAGTTTACAGCTCTTGTTATTTTGAGATCACTGGGAGCAGGTTCATCAGAAAGCTGTGTTTTACCAGGAAATAATATCGAAGGATATTGTAAGATAAAAGTGAAAATTTCTACTTCACGATCTTCAGTTTGCAAAACTCTTGCAAGTTGTTCCTTAAAAGTAGCCAATCCACCCCTGTATGGGTAGGCCGATCCAATAATAATAACCTTTTGCACTAAAAACCGATCTTGTTATCTATTTGATAGGTATTTCTTTCAGAGGAATTTCTGGAAACGAGTTCAGCTAAAAACCCAGTAAGAAACATTTGTGAGCCAACGATTACAGCCACTAAAGCTAAGTAAAACAAAGGCTGTTCTGTTACTTCTCTCGGTGCCTTTATTTTAAGAGAGATATAATATAATTTTTGCCAAATGAGATATCCTGCTACCCCAAAACCACCTATAAATGAAAAGACTCCCATGGTGCCAAATAAATGCATGGGCCTTTGTCCAAATCGGGTTACAAACATTATAGAAAGCAAGTCGAGAAATCCATTTATAAATCGTTCCATCCCAAATTTGGTCTTGCCATGCTTCCTCTTATGATGTTCCACAACCTTTTCTCCAATTTTTATGAAACCATTTTGCTTGGCAATAACTGGCATGTATCGGTGCATTTCTCCATAAACTTCAACACTCTTAACTAATGAATTACTGTATGCTTTAAGCCCACAATTAAAGTCATGTAATTTTTTTATTCCAGACATCTTCCTTGTCACCCAGTTGAAGAACTTGGATGGAATGGTTTTCATTATTGGATCATGCCTCTTCTTTTTCCATCCTGATACCAAGTCAAATCCTTGGTTTTGAACCATGCCATATAATTCAGGAATTTCATCGGGACTGTCTTGCAAATCTGCATCCATAGTAATGACAACATTTCCTTGAGCATGAATAAAGCCTTCATTTAGTGCGGCTGATTTACCGTAGTTTCTTCTGAATTTTATTCCTCTAATGCTGGGATTAGCTGATGACAGTTCGATTATCTTATCCCAGGAACCATCATTACTGCCGTCATCTACCAGAATTATTTCATAAGGCCCCAAATTCTTTTCAGAAATG
>JAESTI010000243.1 GCA_016763665.1 Bacteroidia bacterium
ATACGAATAGACGAATCAACGATTTTACGAATTAACGAATACTCGAATCAACGAATTTCTGCTTCAAACTTCCCTTGTACATACTGAATCTTTGAAATTTACACTCTAAAGCTCCATTGAAAAGTGTAAGTTTTTTTGAAGGTCGTAAACCAACATGTTTTAAAGCATCTCTATTTGCACTAAGTATCCAAGCATCAAAACCGTTATAACTTTGCTTTAAATGATCTCCAATCATTTTATACAATGCAAAAATATCAGTTTCTCTTAGTCGTTCACCGTAAGGTGGGTTTATTATTATCACTCCATTTTCAGACTGTGGTCGCAGCTCATTGAAGTTTGACTTCACCAATTTAATATCTCTGTTAAAATCAAAGTTTAAAAGTGCCTGCCTGGATATGTCAATCGCTTGCTGAGATATATCCGATCCTGAAATACTAAATTCAGCTTTAGTTATATTCTCTATAGCTTCATTGTAAATCTTTTCCCAAAGTTCTTTATCAAAGTCTTCCCACTTCATAAATACATATTGCTTTCTTTTAATTCCGGGAGGAGTGTTTGTAGCAATCATTGCGGCTTCTATCAAAAAAGTTCCTGATCCACACATTGGGTCTATTAAGGGAATATCCTTGTTCCAATCAGCAAGTTTTAGCATTCCTGCTGCCAATACTTCATTCAAAGGTGCTTTGTGTTGGTTGTCTCTATAGCTTCTTTGATTGAGCGGTGCCCCTGTGCTATCCAATGAAATAGTAAAGTTTTCATTAGCACAATGGACATTTAGTTGTACATCCGGATTTTTAGTATCAACCGAAGGCCGTTCCCCGCCTTTCTTCCTGAATTGATCTGCAATAGCATCTTTAACTTTTAACGCAACATATTTTGAGTGAGTGAACTGTTTAGAGAATACAACTGAGTCAATAGCAAATGTTTGATCGATACTAAGGACTTTTGACCAATCAAATTGCTCGACCTTATTGTACAAACTGCGTTCGTTGTAAGCTTTAAAGTGATAGATCGGGGTTAATATCTTCAGGGCAGTTCTTAAATGTAAATTGCATTTATATAGCAATTCCTTATTGCCTTGAAACGAAACTGCTCTTTTTAAAGGAATGATATCAGTAGCACCAAGCAGTTCTAATTCTTCTGCAAGTACTTCTTCTAAACCGTGTAAAGTTTTGGCAAGTAATTTCAAATGTTTACGAATAACTAATAAATACGAATTTACGAATTAGCATCTATAATTTCCATTTAATTATATATGTTCATTCGTACAAATTCGTTATTCGTAAATTAACTCCTCATACATCTCTTTTGTTTTCTTTGCTGTATAATTATTGTTGAATCGCGTATCTATTCGATTGCGGGCATTTTCTCCTAGTTTGTTACATAATTCCCGGTCATTATATAGCTCTAATATTGCTTGAGCTATTTCCTTTGGTTTACGGGAAGGTACTACCAATCCGCTTTCATTATTAATAACTAATTCTCTGTTTCCGGGAATATCAGTTATGATTGGTGCTATTCCTAGTGCCATTGCTTCCATTACTGCTTTAGTTATGGATTCACCGTGAATAGAGGCCATTACAAAACAATAACTAGCTGCTACAATCCGTAAAGAGTCATTCCTGAATCCAATCAAGTGAATTTTGTCTTTGTTGGGACTATTATTGATTATATCTAGGTTTTTCTTAGTGTCTATTCTTCTTCCCACTAACACCAAATGAATTGGATGATCCGTTGGAATATCGTGGAAGGCTTTTAGTAAATAGGAAATTCCTTTCACAGGTCGTGCATTGGCAACACAAGTAACTACAAAAGCGCCTTTAGGAACTCCCAATTCGGATAAATCTAATGGTGTAATATCCTTATACCATTCAAGTAAATGACCTTTATTGATCGTAATAGTTTTTCGCTTGTCAAAAAATAGTTGACTTTGAATGTGTTCTTCAACTCCTTTAGAGTTGCAAACGATTTTATCTACTCTAGGATGAAGAAATTTTAAGTACGCAGTTGGATCATACCAATTGATATTACCAGTATAACCTCTGTACAGCACCACCTTTACAGGAAGATTATTAGCTGCTCGAATACCGTTTATTATGGCTTTAGAATTAAACAAGTGCAATATTTGATGATTCCCATTAATCAATTCTTCTCTAATTCTTTTAATCTCGGGTTTATTAAACTTCTTTTCAGGATGAAAATAAATAACATGTATTCCTTCTTCCTTAAATTTTACAGCATATTCACATCCAGCATAAGTCATAATTGTAACATCAACTCCAAGTCTTTTTAACTTGATAAAAACTTCAGCTTCTGGCCGTGATGAAGTAAATGACCTGTAATCACTTATGACTAATATTTTTATGCTCATTAATTATTCGTTGATTCGGGTATTCATTAAATCGTGTATTTGGTGTATTAGTAATTTGTTATAAGCAATCTGCTATTGTCTTTTGTAAAGTTACATCCAATATCCAGTATCCAGTATCAAGAATCCATCCAGCATCAAATATTCAATTGGGTAACCGTATCCGCATCAAAGTCATATTCTTCTGTATCAATGTGTTGCAGATCCACTTTCTTAACGCTATTGTTTATAAGCAGAGATTCAAAATTTACACAATCAACTTCATAATGAAAAAGTGATCGAATCACAGAATAAATAAAGGAAAAATGAATGTTTTTCAGAGGATCAAAGGTAACTAATATATAGATTAATTCTATTTAGAGAATACATCGTAATTACTTAATTTTGCACACTATGGACATAAGAGAAGATATATTAGATACGATTGGGAATACGCCATTGGTAAAGCTTAACAACATTACGAAAGATATTCCTGCTACAGTTGTAGCTAAGATCGAAACATTCAATCCCGGTAACTCAATTAAAGATAGAATTGCCGTTAAAATGATTGATGATGCAGAAAAAAAGGGCTTACTTAAGCCGGGAGGAACTATAATTGAAGGAACATCCGGAAATACCGGAATGGGATTGGCGTTGGTTGCTATTATTAGAGGGTATAAGTGCATATGTACGATGCCTGATAAGCAATCCAAGGAAAAAATGGACATGCTGAGGGCTTTGGGAGTGGAGGTAATTGTTACTCCAACCAATGTCGCAGCAGATGATCCCAAATCGTATTATTCGGTTGCCAAGCGGTTGACTGAAGAAATACCAAATTCGTTTTATCCTAATCAATATTATAATCTCGCTAATCCGGAAGCTCATTATGAATCTACGGGACCCGAAATTTGGGAACAAACGGATGGCAAAATAACCCACCTTGTAGTTGGTGTAGGAACCGGAGGAACGATCTCAGGAGTAGGGAAATATTTAAAGGAGCAAAATCCGGAAATTCAGGTATACGGTATAGATACCCATGGTTCCGCTTTAAAAAAGTATCATGAAACCGGTGAAATTGATAATAATGAAATATACTCATATCTAACTGAAGGAATAGGTGAGGACATTATCCCTGATTGTGTGGATTTTGATGTGATCGATCTTTTCGAAAAAGTTGCTGATAAAGAGGGTATGCTTATGACTCGCGAATTGGCAAGAAAGGAAGGGATTTTTGCGGGTAATTCAGCAGGATGCGCTGTTCAAGGGTTACTACAACTCAAAGATAAATTCAAAGAAGGAGATCTGGTTGTTCTAATATTCCATGATCATGGTAGCAGATATGTCGGTAAAATATTCAATGACGACTGGATGCGTGAAAGAGGCTTTTTAGATAAGCCCTACATTGCTAAAGACCTGATTAATTATCGAGATCAAAAAGGTG
>JAESTI010000244.1 GCA_016763665.1 Bacteroidia bacterium
AAATTACAGGTAGTTGGACAACCATTGCCAAAAGTAGAAGACGAAAACCCAATTGATTGGAATAATCAGAAGGAATTTGAATTTCTTTATGAATTAGGTCTTGCTCCAAGTATTGATCTTCAAATTTTAGAAAAGAAAGGTTCAGTTACGGAATACTCGATCAAGGCTGATAAAAAAATTATTGATGAAGAGTTAGAAAGTCTTCAAAGCTATTATGCCACTAATAAGGATGCTGAGAAAATAGGTGAAAAGGATATTATTGAAGCTGCAATAGTAGAAATAGATAATGATGGAAGCGAAGTAGATGGTAGAATTAACAAAACGATCAATTTCTCACTAGTAGCTTTTGAAGATGAAGGTTCAAAAGCGAGTTTGCTAGGCTTAGAAAAAGAGCAATCAGTTGATCTTGATTTTCATAAGCAACTAAAAATGACTTCGATAAAATTGCATCAATTCTTCATATCTCTGCGGATGAAGCCAAAGAACTGAAAAACAAATTTCGCTTAACTATTAAGAGTATAAAAACAAGAATTTTACCGGAATTGAATCAAGAACTATTTGATCGAGTTTATGGTAAAGATGCGGTGAAGACTGAAAGTGAATTCCTGGATAAGTTCAAATCAGATATAGAAGAAAAGTACAAAAGTTACACTACACGAAAGCTGGAAAATGACTTGATGGATCAAGTTATTGAGAAGTTTAATCTTAAGTTGCCTGATGATTTTTTAAAAAGATGGTTAAAAGTTATCAATGAAGATAAATCTAAACGTGATCAAATTGATGAGGAATATGATTCATGGTCAAACTCAATGAAGTGGCAATTGATCCAAAGAAAAATTACTGAAGAAAATAATTTGCAGGTAACAGAAGAAGAACTAAGAGAGCATGTTAAAATCACTCTCCAACAAAGATTACAAACTAGCGGGCAATCTTTTGAAGAAGAACAGCTGAAAATGTACTGTGAGGAATACCTGAAAGACAACAAACATAAAGAAGAAGTTGAAAATCAGGTAATAGGATATAAACTTGTAAATTTCCTCAAACCCAAGTTTGACATTAAGGTGAAGGAAATTTCTATGGAGGACTTTCTTAAATTGTAAAAATGATTAGGGATGTTATTCAAAAAATCCTTAATATTACCCTCGTAAAATCAATGTTTATCTCTTCTAATTCGCACTAATAGATTATGGATAAGAAAGAATTTCGCAAGTATGCTGTAAAGCATCACAATATAAATGGCTTATCTGTTGACAAGTTCATTTCTTCAGTTGAAGATAGACTTATTACTAACGTACCACCTGCTAACATAACTCCTTATATCATTGAGGAACGTCAATTAAATGTTGCAACTATGGACGTTTTTTCCCGTTTGATGATGGACAGGATCATATTTCTTGGAGAAGGGATTTACGATACAGTTGCAAATATTATTCAGGCCCAACTATTGTTCCTGGAATCTACAGATGCCAAAAGAGACATATCACTATATATCAATAGCCCTGGTGGTTCAATTTATGCTGGCCTGGGTATATATGATACCATGCAATATATTAATCCTGAAGTACAGACTATTTGTACTGGAATAGCCGCATCAATGGCCGCAGTGTTACTATGCGCAGGAGCAAAAGGTAAGAGAACTGGTCTAAAACACTCAAGAGTGATGATCCATCAGCCAATGGGTTCCGCAGAAGGACAAGCTTCTGATATAGAGATCACTGCTAAAGAAATTCAAAAGCTTAAGAAAGAACTTTATGAGATCATTGCAGAGCATAGCGGCCAATCTTATAAAAAGGTTTGGGATGCTTCTGACCGGGATTATTGGATGACTGCAAATGAAGCCAGGGAATTTGGAATGATCGATGAAGTTTTGGTAAAGAATAAAAAGTAGACCTGCGTATACCCCCTAAGGGGGAATAGCTTAAGTCCCCTTGAGGGGATTTAGGGGTAAGAAAATTGACAATAAAGAAGCTATAAAGATGTGTACATAATGTAGCTCCACGCCGGCATTTTAGGCATTCCAAATTAAAGGCACTGATTATATGTAACTTAGTTAGTGATTCCAAAGTATAAGCAGGATAATCAATAAAATTATATAATGAGTAGTAAAGGGAAAGATATTAAATGCTCTTTTTGCGGAAGGGATAAGCAAGATACTCTTGTGTTAATTGCAGGTATTAATGGGCATATTTGCGATAAATGTATTTCACAGGCCCAGCTTATAATTGCCGAAGAACTTGAAGAGAAAAAGGAAAGCTCGTTTGTTTCGAGTGTTCCCTTAATTACTCCTAAAGAGATCAAAGAGCATATAGATGAATATGTTATCGGACAGGATGAAGCTAAGAAAATACTATCTGTTGCGGTTTACAATCATTATAAAAGAATAAACCAAAGTGCCACATTAAAGGATGATATTGAGATAGAAAAATCAAATATCATAATGGTAGGTGAAACCGGTACTGGGAAAACGCTTTTGGCAAAAACTGTAGCCAAAATATTACAGGTACCTTTTTGTGTCGCTGATGCAACAGTGTTGACTGAAGCAGGTTATGTGGGTGAAGATGTAGAGAGCATACTATCCAGGTTATTACAATCAGCTGATTATGATGTTGCTGCTGCAGAAAGGGGAATCGTTTATATTGATGAGATTGATAAGATCACTCGCAAAAGTGATAACCCATCAATTACAAGAGATGTTTCAGGAGAAGGTGTTCAACAGGCTTTGCTAAAACTTTTGGAAGGAGCAGTAGTTAATGTTCCACCGCAGGGAGGTAGAAAACATCCTGAACAAAAGATGATACAGATCAATACGCAGAATATTTTGTTTATTAGTGGAGGAGCTTTTGACGGTATAAACAAACATATTGCAAACAGGATTCAAACTCAAACCATTGGTTATGCAAATGTGGCAGATGATGAGCCAATAGATAAAGATAATTTACTTCAATATATAGCACCTCAGGATCTGAAAAAGTTTGGTTTGATTCCCGAGCTTATTGGAAGACTTCCAATTGTAACTTACTTAAATCCATTGGATGAATCAACTTTGAGGTCTATACTTATAGAGCCCAAAAACTCTCTGATAAAGCAATACACTAAGTTGTTTGAATTGGATGAAATACAATTAAGTTTTGAACCTAAGGTACTAGATTTTATTGTAGAGAAAGCAGTGGAGTATAAATTGGGTGCCAGAGGCCTTCGGGCAATTTGCGAAGCCATTATGCTTGATGCAATGTTTGAATTACCTACCGATAAAGGTGATGGAATATTGAAAGTTACTTTGAGTTATGCTAAAGATAAATTCAGTAAGGCGAAATTGAAAAAACTTAAAGTTGCTAGTTAACTTAATCTTTGGGAATGTAATCTTCCGATAAGATTTTAAATGTAGTTCTTCTGTTCTTTTGATGCTCTTCATCGGTTTGTGCATCTTCAATCAATAATTTCTTTTCTCCCCACCCGACAGCAGATAGTCTTTCAGCAACAATTTCTTTTTGAATAAGATAGTCCTGAACAGACTTGGCACGTTGTTGAGATAACTTGAGGTTATAATTATCATTACCCCTGTTATCAGTATGTGAAGCTATTTCTATGACAATATTATCATTGAGCATTAAAAAATTAACAAGATCATCCAATATGAGTTTCGATTGAGATCTTAGATCGGCTGAATCATAATCATATAAAATACCCGGGATTTCAATTTCACCAATGGGGATTCTTTCTAAATAAAAATCTTGTTTAAAATTCTTTGACTTCCCTATATCCATAGTGGAGATCATACCATCATCACCGAAATAGGTAGTTTTTTTACATTTAAAATAATAGTTGGCGTTGTCATTTAAAGGCATTTCGTAAAAGCCATCTTTATCTGATAACGTACTTGAAATGCTTCCGTAAGTATCTTCTACACTTATCAAAGCATTGGCAATTATTTTCTTTGTATTCTCCTTATAAACATATCCGCTAACAGTAAACCTTGGTGGATTATAATAAAACATGAATAATTTATAACAGCTGCCTTCATCACCTTGGCATCCTTCCCTGTCAGAAGAAAGGAATCCTTTTGTTCCGTCAAGGCTTAATATGAAGTATATATCATCACGGCTTGAATTATAAAGAAAGCCTGTGTTATAAATTTTGGTCCATTGATCCTTGTGTCCATAAACTTGGTAAATGTCAAACCCACCAAAACCTTTGCGACCTTCAGAACTAAAATATAAATGCTGCGATGTTGCATGATAAAATGGAGCTACATCATCTTGATCAGTGTTAACCCTGTCTCCTAAGTTTTGCGGAGGTAGGTTATTTCCATTTTCATCAAACTCCGAGTACCATATATCCATTTTGCCATAACTTCCCGGGCGGTTGGAAGTAAAGTAAATGAAGTCCTCATTGGGAGAAAGCGCTGGTTGCATTGAAACAAAGCCTGATAAATTTACATTTTCATTGAGTTTTTCAGGTTCAGACCATGCATTGTTAAGCTTTTTACTTTTATATATAGCATATTCTCCATTGTTTTTTTCACCGGTCCACCTGGTAAAATACATTGTTTGCTTATTGTAAGTCAATGTAACCGCACCTTCATTTGAACTGGTATTTACAGGGAGACCGATATTTTCAGGGGTAGTCCATGAATTGCCATGTTTTTCAGTTCTGAAAAGATCAGTAGCATAAATGCCTTTTTTGTGTTTCTTTTTATCTATAGGAATACATTCCGGCCTGGTAGATGCGTAAATTAAAGATGAGTCATGATTACCAAAATTAGATGCAAAATCAGCTTCAATTGCGTTTACATTGTAAGGAAGGCGTGTTATAATAATATCAGATTTTGATTTGATAATTTCATCAAATGCAAAAATGCAACTCTTAATTTCTAATTCTGCAGACTTGAAATAATATGATTCCTGTTCGGGAAATTCATATGTAAATTGAAGAAACTGGTTCAATGATTTTTTGTATTTGCCGTTTTTTTTGAGACTCAAAGCATACCAATATCTTCCAAGTGGGTAATCATAAGAGTTTACGTTTACGGCAGCCTTAAACCATTTTTCTGAATTGCCATAATTATAGATCAGTCTATATGAATTAGCCAGTTGAAATATGATCCGGTCATAATCTGATTTTTCCAGGCCTTTTTCATAATAGTAGTTGAAATTCATATTATTTGGTGAGGCAATGGATTTGAAGATGGTTTCTTCCTTCACTATTGCTGTATCAACTCCATAAAGTAAAACTTGTTTGTAAAAAAATATTGCTGCTCTGTGATTATTACCTTCGTAGGCTTCATCAGCTAAGTCAACAAACCCATGAATTGATTGGGCGGATAAAATTGAACAAGAAAGGATAAAAATAAGAGAAAACAGTACTTTTATAATCTTGGGCATTTGTGAAAGTTTCTCGGGATGCTTGATTTTATATATTGAATTGAAAATTCAAATGCGCCTCTTCCTTTACTGAAAGTATTTAATGATGAAACATTTACATCATAACTTAAGCGGTATGTGAACTTTTTTCTCTTAAGCCCTAAATGTACGATACCTGCATCTTTATTTGCTGTTGTTCTAAACGATACACCAGATAGAATAAACGCTTTAGCGTCTCTAAGATAATACATATTGTAGAAAAGGAATACAAATTCACTAAAATTGCCTTGCTGCATGTAAATCATACTTCCATTGATGGTCATCAATCTATTTAAATTGATGTCCATACCTCCATGAACATGAA
Organism: Bacteroidia bacterium; assembly: GCA_016763665.1. The sequence continues at coordinate 5,725 of JAESTI010000244.1, forward strand.
ATTTTCTCGGTAGCTTATTGGAAATATTTAAGAAGCTCTCTTTGGGCTTATTGATATGAAAAACTGCTAAGCCAACTGATGGGTTAATTCTGTTACTTAAATCTTTATGTTGCCATAAAGCTCCTATGCTAATGTCAGGTAAGAATATTGAAGTTCGGGTAAATAATTCTCCACTCCCAGAACCTCTGTTGATCCTTCCTCCACTTCCTTTCTCATATTGGTTATTCCAGGTAAGCCTTAAATAATCAAACCCTTTTTGAATAAAACCTCCTTGTATCCCAAGAAATAGAACATTATGTCTGTTAAGGTCAAATTGGTTGGTGAAATTTGCATTAAAGGTTAGTACGTTAAATCGGCCGTTTCCTGCCCTGCTATTCATAATATGGAAGCCGAATGAATTTGGATATGCTATTTGCTCATACGTTAATGCTGTGGTTACATAAGGAACTGTAACACTTGCCCATTGACTACGCATATTGCCAGTGATTCGTACATCACCCATAAAGTTTCCACACAATGCAGGGTTTTCATATAAGGGTGAAGCAAAGAACTGAGATAAATGAGAATCTTGCCCAAATGCACCAAAGGAGATTGTAGCGGATGTAAAAAACCAAATGAAAAATTTTATTAATTGGGCCTTTCTCATAATTTGTTACAAGGAAAAAATGCGAGTGCAGCATAAACGGCAAATTTAAAGCTATTTTATGAGAAGTCCGAAAGGAAGAGAGTTTTAAAGAGAAGTAGTAAATAGCTAATAACTGATAGACAAAAAATCAACATTCACGAATAAAGGATTTTACGAATACATGAATCAACGATTCCTAAGTACCTGAAATATACTCTTCTGACAAGATCTTAAAAGTAGTCCTTCTGTTTTTTTGATGCTCATCTTCGGTTTCTGCATCGACTACGAGTAGCTTTGTTTCTCCATGGCCGATAGAAGACAGTCTGGCTTTTTCAATACCTAGCTCAATAAGATATAATAGAACTGATTTTGCTCTTCGTCCTGATAATTTGTAGTTATAATCGTCATTGCCTCTATCATCAGTATGCGAAGCTATCTGAATAATGATGTTATCATTGAGTTTTAAAAACTTAGATAAGTCTTCTAATATTAGTTTTGATTCGGGGCGCAAGTCAGCAGAATCATAGTCATATAAAATACCGGGGATCTCAATTTCACCAATAGGTATTCTTTCTAAATAAAAGTCTTGTACAAGCTTAGTAGAAACATAAATTCCTTCTGTATTAACTGCTGCTGCTGCACTGAAATAAGTTACTTTTTTTGTTTTCAAATAGTAACTGGTATTTTCATTCAATTCAATTTCATAGAAACCATCATCGTCAGTTAAGATGGCTTGGTTATTGCCTAAATTATCTTCAATGATAATGAGTACATTGGAAAGAGGTTTCTTGTTTTTTTCTTTATATACCGTTCCACTTAAAGTTATTATGACTGGTTTTGGTTTTACCTTATAAATATTGAAACAATATCCAGAAATACATTCACAACTACCATCCCT
>JAESTI010000415.1 GCA_016763665.1 Bacteroidia bacterium
AGGGTAAGAAAGTATTTTTAACAGGGCACACAGGATTTAAAGGTTCCTGGATGTTAGCGATCTTTAAATTACTTGGTGCTGAAGTAAGGGGCTATGCTTTGGCTCCCGAGGTTGAACCAGCACTGTTCGATCTGCTTAATGGGAATTCTCTTTGTGAATCTGTTATTGGTGATATAAGAGATGAAGATAATCTTACAAAGGAATTGCTTGATTTTCAGCCTGATTACTTATTCCATTTAGCAGCCCAACCAATTGTCAGAGAATCTTACAATATTCCTATTGAAACTTATGATGTTAATGTTATTGGTACAGGAAAAGTTTTAGAAGCAGTTCGCAAACTTGAGAAAAGATCCATTGTTGTACTTGTAACAACAGATAAAGTTTATGAGAATAAAGAAATTGAATACGGTTATAAAGAGGAGGATCACTTAGGTGGCTATGATCCTTACAGTGCTAGTAAGGCTTGTGCAGAAATACTGAGCAGTTCATACAGACGGTCATTCTTTAATCCTTCCGAATTTGGAAATCACCAAAAATCAATTTCAACAGCAAGATCAGGTAATGTAATTGGAGGGGGTGATTGGACAAAAGATAGAATTGTACCTGACATTGCCAAAGCATTAGAAAATAATGAAACTGTAATTGTCAGAAACCCAAACGCAGTAAGACCTTGGCAGCATGTATTAGAACCTTTAAGTGGTTATTTGGTATTAGGTTCTAAAATGGATTCTGATCCGATTGAGTATGCAGATAGTTTTAATTTCGGACCGATCATGGAAGACAATCTTCCCGTTGAAGAATTGGTAAAATTAGCTTTAGATTGCTGGGGAGAGGGAAATTATGAAATTAACCAAGATGCTAATGCAGTTCATGAGGCAAATTTACTTCAACTTTCTATTGATAAAGCATATGAAAAACTTGGGTGGAAGCCTGTAATGACTTCAAGTGAAGCAATTGCAAGAACAGTTGAATGGTATAAAAATTATAAAGATGATGCATTGGGAATGACTACTCAACAAATCAAGCACTATTTTAACCTATCATGAATCAACACCCAACAGGATTAGAAGGAGCTATCAGTATTGATCTAATTCACTTTCCAGATGAACGGGGAAGTTTTGTTAAAATATTTAACAAAGTTGAATATAAAGAAGCGGGATTTGATCTTAATTTTGACGAAACATATTATTCAGTTTCAAAAAAAGGAGTAATTAGAGGCATGCATTTCCAAATTCCTCCACATGAACATTACAAATTGGTGTACGCTGCAGCAGGAACTATATTGGATGTAATTTTGGACATACGTAAATCATCAACTACCTATGGCCAGCATTTCACCATTGAATTATCGGCAGAAAATAAAAAGGCTCTTTATATACCGGTCGGGTTCGCCCACGGATTTACTGCATTAAGCGAAACCGCAACAATGGTTTATAATGTTTCAACGGTATATAGTCCTGGTTTTGAGGGCGGAATATTATGGGATTCTTTCGGATATGACTGGCCATTTGAAAATCCAATTCTGTCAGAAAGAGACAGTTCATTAACACTGTTCAAAGAGTACAGTAGCCCATTTTAATCAAAAAATAGACATTCATAACTTATAATTAGAAATGAACATATTGATCTTAGGCGCCTCAGGTTTAGTCGGAAGCAATTGTATGGCATTGCTTGGAGATGAAGAAAATAAAGTGCTAGGAACTTATTTCTCCTATGAAGCTGAAAACACAGTTTATTTCGATACACTAAATATTGATAATCCAGGTAATTATGAACTGGATGATTTCTACCCTGATGTGATCATTCATTGTGGGGCTCTTACCCATGTTGATTATTGTGAAGATAATGAAGAAGAAAGTTCTCAAAAAACCGTTCAATCCACGTTAAATGCTATTGATCTGTGTAAAAAGTATGGTGCCAAAATGGTTTATCTATCTACGGATTATGTTTTTGATGGAAAATCCGGACCATATTTTGAAGATGAACCTGTGAACCCAATTAGTGTTTATGCAAAGCACAAGTTAGAAGCAGAAACAAAAGTTCTGGAAAGTATTGAGGAGTCAATTGTAATAAGAATAACCAATGTTTATGGGATTGAGGAAAGAAACAAAAACTTTGTTTCAAGAATAGTTGAAAAAATTTATAATGATGAAGAAATTGAGCTAACACTTCCCTACGATCAATACGCTACACCAGTGAATGCATTTGACGTGGCCCGGGTAATTCAAGTTTTATTAAATGATAACAAAACTGGGATTTACAATGCCGCAAGCACCGATTATCTAAACCGATGCCAGCTAGCTGGAATAATTCAAAAGCACTTTCCTAAAGCAAAGATCAAACTAACTCCTGTTAGCACTAAAGAACTAAATCAGCCTGCGCCAAGACCTTTGCAGGGAGGCCTAAAAATGGATAAGTTTTTAAGTGAATACCCGGATTTTGTATTTAGTAATGTGGATGATTTCTTAAATGACTTAAAATTTAAAATGCAATAGCGTAAAATGGAAGCAACAAAATACATACAAGTACCATACGGAAAAACAGTTCACGGTGAAGAAGAGATTGAAGCAGTAGTACATGTACTACGAACTTCTACCCAAATGGGTAAACACGTTCGTGAATTTGAAAGAAAAGTTGCAGATCTATTTTCGAAAAAGCACGGAGTTATGCTCAACTCAGGCTCCTCTGCCAATTATTTGGCTGTTGAATTACTAGGATTAGAAAAAGGAGCTGAAGTAATAACTCCTGCACTTACCTTCAGCACAACAGTTGCTCCGCTTGTTCGAAGTGGGTTAGTTCCAGCTTTTGTTGATGTAGAAGATGGTACATTTAATATTAATGCCGGTCAGGTTGAAGACATGATCACAGATAAGACAAAAGCATTGATGGTTCCTAATCTTATCGGAAATTTACCTGATTGGAGTGTATTGTATGATCTAGCAGAAAAACACAACCTGAAGGTGATTGAAGATTCAGCTGATACTTTGGGCGCAGAAATAAATGGGGAGAGCAGTGGAGGACGTTCTGATATCAGTAATACAAGCTTTTACGGTTCGCATGTGATCAACTGTGCCGGAAACGGTGGCATGATGACCATTAATGATGACGAACTTTACGAAAAAGCTATCCTTTTAAGAAGCTGGGGACGTAGTTCATCTAAATTCATTGAATCTGAAAAAATCGAAAATAGGTTTAACATTAAAATGGATGGTATTCAATATGATTCAAAATTTGTATTTGAACAATTGGGATACAATTGGGAACCCTCTGAAATGGGTGCTGCATTTGGTTTAGTACAATTAACAAAACTGCAAAACAATATTGACATACGAATTAAGAATGTTGATCATCTCCAAGAATTCTTTAAACAATATGAAGATTGGTTTATACTTCCTAAACAACTTCCGAATTCGAGAACCGGATGGTTGGCATATGCTCTAACTTTAAAAGATGATACGCCATTCTCAAGAACAGATATGCAGATATTTTTGGAGAAAAGAAATATTCAAACCCGAACAGTTTTTACTGGAAATATATTGAGACAACCGGGATTTAAAAATATCGAGCGAAAAGAGAGCTCCAGTGGATACCCTTGTGCTGACCGAGTTATGAAAGGTGGTATTCTTTTAGGTTGCCATCATGGAATGACAGATGAGATGTTGGGGCATTTGACAGGATCTTTTGAAGAATTTACTAGTCAGTTTTAGAATCTACAAAATTACTAACTGCAAGTTGATAAGACTCCAACCCAAACCCTGAAATTATTCCTTTACAGTTTTTAGAGATCAAAGACTTTTCGCGAAACTCTTCCCGAGCAAAAATATTGGAAATGTGAACTTCAATCACTGAAATGGTAATAGCAGCTATGGTATCTGCAATAGCAACTGAAGTATGGGTATACCCTCCGGCATTTAAAATAATTCCATCGTAAGAAAATCCAACTTCTTGTAATTTATTAATGATCTCTCCTTCTACGTTGCTTTGATAGTAGTCTAGTTCTATATCCGGAAACTTATTTTTAAGCTCATTTAAATAACTATCAAAATCAGCCTCTCCATATATATCCTTTTCCCTTACTCCTAATAAGTTTAAATTGGGACCGTTAATGATAATAAGCTTCATGATTATGATTTAAGTTTGAAGATATAAAATTAACTTTAAACTTTATTCCTGCAACTTTTAACCAAGCACTTACATACATGGATTGGAGATCAAGTATTATTGGATTTAAAAACTATTTACAGTTAGAGAGGTCGCTCTCCGGTAATTCCATTGATGCTTATGTAAGAGATATTGAAAAATTCACTCAATTTCTTGAAGTTCAAAATAATAATAAGTCGATTAATGATATTAAACTTCAAGATCTGGAAGAATTTATTGGGTGGATAAATGAATTGGGAATGTCTGCAAGATCACAGGCAAGGGTTATATCAGGAATCAAAGCATTTTATAAATATTTGTTGTTGGAAGATCTGGTGATTGATGATCCCACGCAGCTCATTGAAACACCAAAACTTGGGGAAAAACTACCAATAGTGCTTTCTTATGAAGAAGTTCAAACACTCATTGATAATATTGATCTGAGCAAACCCGAAGGAGAAAGAAACAAAGCAATGCTCGAAACTCTTTATGGTTGCGGTTTACGGGTTACTGAATTGACTACTTTAAAGATCAGTAATTTGAATGTAAATGCCGGATTCTCGAAAGTCCTAGGCAAAGGAGACAAAGAGCGTTTAGTTCCTATTGGTGAGCAAGCCCTTAAACAAATTGCCATCTATAGAGAAAATATTCGATCTCATTTAAACATAAAACCTGGTAATGAGGATATTCTATTTTTAAATAGAAGAGGTGCAATGTTATCGCGCGTAATGGTGTTTACTATAATTAAAGATCTTGCCAGAAAAATCGGTTTAAAGAAAAACATTTCACCACATACTTTCAGGCATTCTTTTGCTTCACATTTAATTGAAGGAGGTGCTAACTTAAGGGCTATTCAGGAAATGCTTGGACATGAATCCATTACCACAACAGAGATCTATACTCATCTTGATAAGGAATATTTAAGAGATACTATCCTTCAGTATCACCCACGATCATGAGAGAAACTCTTCTGGGTTTTCATTGAATAGATCAGAGCAAGTCTGACAGCAGGCATAATATTTTTTGCCGTTGTGTTCCGCAATTGGACTATCCTCAGTAACCATAAAAACAACTCCGCTAACAAAGCATTTGGTCAAATCACCCAATTTCGCTTCAGGCTGCTTAATAACATCTCCCTCTTCATATTCCCCTTGATAAGAACACGCCATTTCACAACCTACCGAAAGTCTATCCAAAAAAGAGTTATTGGTTGAAGAATTACAACCTGATAGGATAATGACAACAATTAGAGTAGAAATAAGCTTTTTCATTTTTCAAAAATTATTTGACAATGTACTAACAAAAATAATCCAAAAAAGTTTTAGGCATTCATTTTTAACCTTCTTTAACTTTTAAATACATTTGCACAAAATAATACTAATGCTTGATAAAATAAATATCCAGGATATTGTCAATATTTCAAAAGAAGCCGGAAAAGAAATATTGCAGATCTACGCTACAGATTTTGAAGTTGAACAAAAGGAGGACAATTCCCCCCTAACTCTAGCAGATAAAAATGCAAACGATCTTATTCTTGATCAACTCCAGAAAAAGTATCCTGAAATTCCCTTTATTTCGGAAGAAACCAAAAAAACTTCTTATGAGGAAAGAAAGAAGTGGGAATACCTTTGGTTAATTGATCCACTCGATGGCACCAAAGAATTCCTAAAGAAAAACGGAGAATTTACAGTCAACATCGCTTTAATACACAATCAGAACCCTGTATTGGGAGTAGTGCATGTTCCTGCTCAAAATATTACTTATTGGGCAAAAAAAGGTATAGGTGCTTATTATCAAAACGAAAATGATACTCCACATGAAATCAAAGCCAAAACATTTTCATTAAATGAACATGACCTAACGTTGGTTTGCTCGAGATCTCACATGAGTGAAGAAGTTGAAAATTATCTTCGGGAATTTCAAAATCCTAATACGATTTCAATGGGAAGTTCCTTAAAATTCATGTTGGTGGCTGATGGTCGTGCACACATCTATCCCCGCCTGGCACCGACTATGGAATGGGATACCGCTGCAGCTCATGCAGTATTAAATGAAGCAGGCGGTGCAGTTATTCAACACGA
>JAESTI010000245.1 GCA_016763665.1 Bacteroidia bacterium
AGGAAGTTTAAACATCTCATCCAATTTATTTGATTCTAATGAATGGTTAGAAGAAGAAACTGAAGATGCAGGTTCTTCTGGCTCAAGCCAGGTTGCATCTGAGGATACAATTCCATTAGAAATAATCGAGATTCCTAAAAACATTGACTTCGTGATGAATGTCTCTATGAAGAAGATCCTTTATGATAATATGACTATTAATAATCTAAATGGAGTAATAAGAGTAAAAGATCAGGTAGCGATCATGTCTGGCTTGAAAATGAATATGTTACAAGGTGAAATTGTTGTAAATGGGTCATATAATACTCAGAATATGGAGGTTCCAAATTTTGATTTTGATCTGAAGATAAAAGAGTGCGATATTCAGGAATCATTCTATACATTTAATACGGTTCAATCGATTGTCCCAATGGGTAAATACACATCAGGTAATTATTCTACAGAAATGAGCATTAAGGGCAACTTAGATGATGAAATGATGCCTGACATGAATTCACTTGATGGGCGTGGTTTGATGTTGATAATAGACGCAGTTGTTGAAAATTTCAAACCATTGGTTAAAGTTTCACAAGCATTAAAAATGAACATGTTTGAGAAATATGAGATAAAAGACACTAAAGTGAGTTTTACTATTGCAGACGGCAGAATGATCCTAAGTCCATTTGATATCAAAGATGGAGATAATAAATTCAATATTTCAGGAAATAGTGGGTTTGATAGTTCTATAGATTATTTGATTAAAGCCGATGTGCCTCGCTCAATTATTGGAGGACAAGCGAATGCGCTAATTGATAATTTTCTTGCTTTGGGTGGAGCACAAGCTCAAAATTTGATTGGAGATAGAATTAAGGTTAATATAAACATTGGTGGAACAGTTGATAATCCAACAATAAAAACCGGTTTTGGCGACAATGCAAGCTCTGCCAAATCAAATTTACAGGATAAGGCCAAGCAAGAATTCGCAAAGAAAAAGAAGGAGTTGGAAGACAAGGCAAAGCAAGAAGCAGCTAAAGCCGAAGCAAAGGCAAAAGCCGAAGCTGATAAGGCCAAACAAAAAGCGAAGCAGGAGGCGATAAAAAAGAAAAAAGAATTAGAGGCTAAGGCAAAAGCAGAAGCAGCCAAAAGAAAAAAAGCAGCTGAAAAAAAGGCAAAAGAGGAAGCAGAAAAGGCAAAACAAAAAGCAGCTGAGGAAGCTAAGAAAAAACTCAAAGGTCTGTTGAAAAATAAGTAGCTATGATGCTAATAAACTAATTCATACTAATGATGCTAATAGTGATACGAATATGCTAATGCACTATTTCGTATATTAGTATTTGATTCGTATTATTCGTACTCATTAGTATATTTGCATCAGAATTATTAGCATCTAAATTAAAATCATCAATAAATTCGAAAAACTTCCCTATGGCTAAATATGAATGGTACGATGCCAATGTTGTTGATATCCAAAATGAAACAGCTACTATTAAGAGATTTTATCTTGAATTTCCCACTATGACAAATTTTGACTTCACAGCAGGTCAATTTGTGATGCTGGATTTACCAATAGATCGCAAAAAAAAGACAAGAGAATATTCAATTGCTTCTTGTCCGGGTACGGGGAATGTAATAGAACTAATTATTGTACTAAATGAAGAGGGATCAGGAACTCCTTACCTTTTTGATAAAATAGAAGTTGGTTCTACTATCAAAACATCAAGTGCGCTTGGAAAGTTTGTATTACCTGAGGTAATTGATAAAGATGTTTACTTCATAAGTACCGGTGTTGGTATTGCGCCATTGCGTTCCATGTGGTTGGATATGATTAATAACAATCGTCAACACAAAGATGCATATATGATATTTGGTACCAGGTACATAAAGGACATGTGCTACCCTGACGAAATGAATGAGTTTAACCAACGAGATGATTTTCATTTCCTTCCAACTTTATCTAGGGAGGAATCTCCAGAATGGACGGGCAGGAAAGGTTACGTTCATGCCATTTATGAAGAATTGATCGGAGACGGTAGAGATGCCTTTTTTTATATTTGCGGATGGAGAAATATGATCTTACAGGCTCGTGATAGGCTATTGGAGATTGGTTATGACCGAAAGCAGATCAAATATGAACTCTACGACTAAATTCAGGATATTCCTACTCAAGTTCAAAAATTTATTCCTTCTTGTTTTAGTAATTGTTCCCTTATTAACTCAAGCTCAGTCAGCAGAGAAAAAGCAAAAGCAGCATGATAAAAAGATAGAACAGCAATTAGCAAACCAAGATAAGGCTCAAGAGGAAGCCTTAAAGAGGCATTACAAAATGCAAACTCGTGAAGTTCGTAAGCGAATGCGTAAAAGTAAAAGGCAAGCCAAAAGAAATAATCACAGAACTCATAAATGGTATAACAGAATTTGGTATGGAATATTTAAACGAAAGGTTTACTGGGACTGATAATTATTAATTGCCCTTTGTTAAATTGAAATATGGTAATTGATCTAAGAAGCGATACTGTTACAAAACCCACTAAAGAAATGCTTGAATATATGTTTCAGGCAGAAGTAGGGGATGAGGTTTATGATGAAGATCCAACTATCGATGCGTTAGAAGAAAAAGCAGCCCATATGTTCGGAAAAGAGGCAGGGTTGTTTTGCCCATCCGGAACGATGACCAATCAAATTGCCGTAAAAGCATCAACACAACCACAACAAGAAGTTATTTGTCATAAGTATTCTCATATTTATAATTATGAAGGAGGTGGTCTGTTCTTTAATTCAGGGGTTTCAGTAAAACTTGTGGATGGTGATGGAGGTCGTTTTACATCTGCAGAAGTAGTCAATAATATTAATCCTGATGATGTCCATTATCCAGAAACGAAATTGGTAACTATTGAGAATACCGCCAATAGAGGTGGTGGTGCCTATTATGATATCAAAGAAGTAGAGAAGATAAGTATCGCATGTAAAGAGAATGATCTGTTGCTCCATTTAGACGGAGCACGAATATTCAATGCACTCGTAGAATCTGGAGAAACGGCCGGTCAATATGGAGAACTTTGTGATAGTATATCAATTTGTTTGTCGAAAGGATTAGGCGCACCAGTAGGTTCGGTATTGTTAGGGACTAAGGAATTTATTAAGAAGTCTAATAGAATTCGTAAAGCATTGGGTGGAGGAATGAGACAAGCAGGTTATTTGGCTGCTGCAGGAGTTTATGCTTTAGATAATAATATAGATAGGTTAAAAGATGATCATGATCGAGCCAGAAAAATCTGTGAGATGATCAAAGAGCTTTCTTTTGTTCAGAACATTTTGCCGGTTTACACCAATATGATCTTTTTTGATATGGCTAATGGTTATTCTGTAGAAAAGTTCTTAAATGATCTGGCAAAGCATGATATCAAAGCAGATCCTATGGGGCCTAATCAAATTAGGATGGTTACCCACCTTGACTTCAATGATGATATGTTGGAAGTATTGGGAAAGACATTAAAGACATTTTAAGTTCAATGCAAAACAAGATTATCATTGCTCTTGATGGCTTTTCCTCTTGCGGAAAGAGTACTTTGGCCAAAGCTATTGCTAAAGAATTAAACTACAAGTATATCGACACCGGGGCCATGTATCGTACAGTTACTAAATATTTCCTGGATAATAACATTGATGTTAATGATAAAGAAATTCTTCATAACGCATTAGATAATATAGGTATCGATTTTGAGTATAATACTACAACTGATAATTATGATATTTGCCTTAATGGTGAAAATATAGAAAATGACATCAGGAAACTAGAAATTGCGCGTAAAGTGAGTGAAGTAAGTACTTTGCCAGAAGTTCGAGAGTCGCTGGTGCAATATCAGCAAGAAATGGGTGAGAAAAAGGGATTGGTAATGGATGGAAGAGATATTGGTACTGTTGTTTTCCCAAATGCAGAATTGAAAATATTTTTAACTGCAGATCCAGAGGTCAGAGCACAAAGGAGATTTAAAGAACTTGAAGAAAAAGGTGAAAACATTAGTATAGAAGAAATTAGATACAACTTAACTCATCGTGATGAACTGGACACCACGCGAGAAATCAGCCCTTTAAAAAAAGCTGATGATGCAATTGAAATTGATAATACCTATCTGAATGAGCAAGAATCATTAGAATTTGCACTAAATCTTGTTGCTAAAGTTATTGTCTAAAGAATAATATTGTAACTTTGACGTTCTTCAAAATAAATAAATACATGTTAAACTCATAAATTTAAAACAATGAAAAAACTATCATTACTATTTTGCGCGTTTGCCTTAATAGGATTTGTAATGGTTGGCTGTAATGATGACGATGATCCAACAGTTAATCAAGCACCTTCTATAAGCGATTGGACTATTAATACAGTATCCGGACTTACTTCTGGTAATCACAGCCCTGGAGATACTGTTATGGTTATGTTCCTTGCTTCAGACAATGAAGGATTGAAAAATTTAATGATTACGGAAGATGTAAGTGGAAGCAGCGGTACAACAACTTTAAAAGATGTTGCGCTAAGTGGAGGTTCAAGTTCTATTATGTATAACTATGTAGTGGACTCATCAGCTACTGATGGGGCTAACATTACTTTAACATTTACTATCACTGATGATGGTGAATTAGCAGAAAAAGGTCTTGCAGATGAAACAACTTCAAAAACTTATGTAATTACTGTAGAGGTTGTTGCAACCACAACTGACTTATCTGCTGAGCAGGATTTTGAATTTAAGAGA
>JAESTI010000246.1 GCA_016763665.1 Bacteroidia bacterium
CGAGTTTATTTACTCATTAATTATTATTTTCTCGGTAATCGTGATATCGCTACGCTAAGTTGTTCTTTGGAATTTGACATTTGCCAGTTTATCTGGTTTAGGATTCTACGGGAGTCAATTCCTTAAAATAGTGAATTACTTTATCAGCCAATTCATTGCCAATTCTTTCCTGGCAATCTACAGTAGAGCCACCAATATGAGGAGATAAGGAAACATTCGGATGATCTAAAAGTTCATTATTAGGAGTTGGTTCATTTTCAAAAACATCTAACCCGGCAAATGCAACTTTACCAGAATTTAACGCTTCCAAAAGATCTTTTTCGTTAACAGCCCCACCTCTTGCGCAATTAATGATCCCCACACCATCCTTCATCATGTCAATTTCTCTCTTTGAAATGATAGGCTCATCCCCTTTATTGAATGGAGTATGAATGGTAATAAAATCACTATTCTGGATCACCTCTTCATTACTTACACCTTTAACAGGAATTTTCAATACTGCATTGGTAATATGATTTGGGAACTCAAATATGATCTCAGCCACATAAGAATACTTATTATATGCGAGGATATCCATTCCAATTCCTATTGCTAACTTAGTTACTTCCTGTCCTATTCTACCAAATCCAATTACGCCTAGTGTTTTACCCTTCAATTCCACACCCTTCGAATATTTCTTTTTCAGTTCTTTGAAATCAACATTGCCTTTTTCAGGCATTTGTCTATTGGAATTATTTAAAAACCTCGAGGCACTTAATAGATGAGCCATAACCAGTTCTGCAACAGAAACCGCAGAAGCTCCAGGGGTATTAACTACTTTAATGTTTTTAGATTCCGCATAATCGACCTCAATATTATCAACACCAACTCCTGCCCTTCCAATTATTTTCAAATTGGTTCCAGAATCAATAATATCCGAAGTTACAATGGTTGCACTTCTAACTAATAAAACATCAAATTGCCCGATATGATCAACAAGTTCCTCTTGTGGAACCTTGTCAGTTACAACATCAAATCCATTGTCTATCAGCTTTTGCTTGGCCGAATCAACGATTCCATCATTTGCTAATATCCGCATTATTAAAATAATTTGGGCTTTTTAGTAGAAGAGTGAGCATTTATTAAAAAGCTCTGCTAATGCCAAGCATCCATCTAAATTTGAAAAAATCCCCAAAAAATACGGGGTCGTAATCAGGATTACTGGGTTCTTTGGTACTTGCAGCAGGTATATGGCTCAATAACAATGGGAAATCAACTCTTATAGTAAACGGTTTGATCTCCTCAATTACTCCAAGTCTGTTAACAGTTAAAGTTGCACCTAATCCTGCATCCATTCTGATGTCACTAAATGCTGATTTTCCATCAGATCCGGTGTAGGTTATTAACCCTGCATCTCCAAATAAGTAAGTATTAATAGATATAGGCTTTTTCTTTTTCTTGTTCCATCCTCCCTTTTCCCAATGAACTTCATCTTTGTAAAATAATCTGTTAAATTCAAGCTCTACGTTAATAGCTGCCCCGGTACCACCTTTATAAACTCTTTGCACGACACCATTTACATCTTCTTGAGCTATCAAATAACCAGTATAGCCTCTCATATTTAACCCACCCCCGTAATGTAAATTATTTGTATTGTCATCAAACCCTCCCCAATTTTTAGGAAATATTCCAGCCGCACTGTAAAACGAACTTTCAAACATGGTTTCAGGGTTTGCACCGGAAAAATATAATGCCGATTCATTAGGTATATTAGCTCCAGTGAAGTATTGACCAAAAGTTCTAACTCTCAAATCTAATTTTCCTAATCTATTAGTACTCGTGTGTGTTAATGATAAAGTATGATAGTCAAAATCGCTGAATAAGGTACTGGATCTTAAATCCACACTCATCTTAGCACTTCCAAAACTGTAATCATATTTGTGCTGATAGCCCATATCAAGAACATTATTAAATTGGCCCACACTCCAATGATCCGGATACAATAAATAATTCAGGCTTGTGCTATCTGGCCTGATCATTGATTTAACAGAGAAATATATTTTGTTATTATTTGCTCTGTCTCTCTTATCTATTTTTATTGATGTCATTCGTAACCCTTCCTTGCTAAGGATATTGAAATATATCTTAGAGTTTTTACTTATTTTATCAATTGAATTCTGGTAACCAAATTGAAAGGAAATAAATTCATTGAAGTTATCTTCACCAATTTTTATACTATCTGAATCAATATTTGCATTGAACCACACATCTTGTACTAACCCAGGGCTAAACCAAAGCTTACCATTAAATTGATGCTTATACTTCATGTAATTACCACTAAAGTGGGCACCAAACCTTATTCCATCATATACATTGTACCATAATCCCGGCCTTATAAACAGTCTGTACAATGTCCAATCTAACGGCATTGTAATTCGACTATCATAAGTTAAAAATACAGGAATTTTTTTACTATTATTTAACATGTTGATATCTGCTAGCCTGTATGACGGATCAATAACCACATCAGCAATTTCTGCTGGCAGAGTCACTTCAGTTGTATAAGTTGGGTTTAACTTATCCCAACCATGCCATTTGGGAAGCACTATAGCATCTGCATCTTTAATAAAATGGGTATTGGGAATATGATACATATACCTCACACATGCATATTCATCTTTGGTGAAGATCTCAAAATCAAGCGGCATGTGCATTCTACCCTTTCTTTCAAAAGTAATTTTATACTTATGCTTTCCTAAAGTATCCTCAGGAGTCGCAGGATTCTCAGGTGGACGTTCGTAACCAATAGATTTCACTTTAGTAATTGCATAATCAATATTCTTATTCGTTTCAAGCCACTGATCAAAAAACCAGTTAAGGTCAACATTTGTATAATTAATAATTGACATCCTGAAATCATCAAAATATGGATGGCAAAATTTCCATTGACCAAAATAGTTTTGCATGGCTTCCAAAAACAGGCCACGACCTAAAACATACTCTAAATTAAAAAGCATAGTACCTGTTTTGGAGTATACTTGTCTATACCCTCCACCATGTCGTAATGCCCCATCAAAGGCATCAGAATGAGTATTCAATGTAGGATCAGCCTCTTTGATCGCATCCCGCAAATAAGAATTATATAATTTATTGTCTCTATTGGAAGGTTGTAAGTAATGCTTGTTATAGTAATTGGATTTTACTCTATTAGTTACTGCATAAGGGCCATCAATATTATCCAACCCCCAAACCGTGAGAAATTGTGTAAACCCCTCATCCAGAGAAGCCCTGTAGGTTTCATTATTTCCTACCATACCATAAAACCAGTTGTGAGCAATTTCGTGAACCAACAAACCTCTGTAACCAGGATCCAAACCATTATCTAAAGTTAACATAGGGTATTCCATACCATCACGTGCATCTGCAACGATCATCTTGTGATAAGCATACCAGCCAAAATCCTGGGAGAATACTTTGATGACCTTAGCTGCATATTGGGCAGCATTTTGCCATCCTGAAGCATGATGCTCCTGAGCTAATGAATAACATTTGATTCCATTCCATTCCGCCACACCGATTCGGTATAAAGGATCGGCTGTCCAGGCAAAATCATGAACATTTTCTGCATGGAACTTCCATGTTTTAGTTTTTGTACTGTCTTCAGGAATAATTACTGAAGGAATAGAGTTTAACGGTTTGTCTTTAAAATTCTTGATATCTAATTTAGCCATCAACTCTTCAGGAAGCATTTCATCCCTATTGGTCATAAAACCGGTTGCATCGAGAATATAGTGATGTGGAAGTGTTAATTCTACATCAAAGGCTCCGAAGTTTCCGTAAAATTCTCTTCCCAAATGCTGGTCGGTTGTCCAACCAAATTTGGCATCATAAACTGATATTCTTGGATACCAATGAACACCATTGTAATGTTTATGCCCAAAAGTTTTGTATACCTTCATTCTCCTCCTAACCTCTCCGGAAACATCAAAATAAGTTTTGAATTTTATGTCAAAAGTTACCGATTCTCCACTTCTCAAAGGATTTTC
>JAESTI010000247.1 GCA_016763665.1 Bacteroidia bacterium
AAAAGAGGTGCAAAATCTTACATGGAACCTACATTAGAAAAAGATGAACATGGAGAAGTTGTAAGAGCTGGAATCTACACTTATGGGGAAACTATACATATGTTTGTAGAAAGAAAAAACTATAATGGCATTTTTCTTCCGGGATTTAGAAAATGGGAGTCGCATTATAACCCACCACCAGTCGGGTTGAAATATATTGACCACATGGTAGGCAATGTTGGCTGGGGAGAGATGAACGACTGGGTAGAATTTTATGCAAAAGTAATGGGATTTGCACAGATGATTTCTTTTGATGATAAGGATATTTCTACGGAATATACCGCTCTTATGAGTAAGGTTATGACCAATGGAAATGGTAGAATTAAATTTCCAATTAATGAACCTGCCGAAGGAAAAAAGAAATCACAAATTGAAGAATATATTGATTTTTATAATGGAGCAGGAGTCCAACACATTGCAATTGCCACTGACAACATTGTAGAAACGGTTACAGCAATGAAAGCCAGAGGAGTAGAGTTTTTATTTGTACCAGATAGTTATTATGATGATGTGTTAGACAGAGTTGGCAAAATTGATGAAGATTTGGAGCCGTTAAGAGAATTGGGGATATTGATAGATAGGGATGACGAAGGATATTTACTGCAGCTCTTTACCAAGCCTATTGTTGATAGGCCAACCATGTTCTTTGAGATCATTCAACGAAAAGGAGCCAAATCATTTGGTAAAGGTAATTTCAAAGCACTTTTTGAGGCAATAGAGAGAGAGCAAGAGAATAGAGGGACGTTGTAATATTGATCTTTGAACTTATCTACCTTGGTATTGTTTCAATTTATTCATGCAATATTTTGATATAGAATTGTTTCATTGTTCTATTGCTAAATTTCTGTGGGATCAAATATTATAATAAAACAATGAAACAATAGAGCAATAGAAAGATAGAATAATGCAACCTCTTTAGTATTTAACCGTAATATATCATCTACGGGAATGCATTTCTATGAAATTCTTGGAGATAATGTTCACTTGGCTTCCGGGAAATTGATCCTTCAGTAAATCCTTTCCTTTTGAAACGGGTACAAAAATATTATATTGCATAAGCAAATTATGTCTTTTAACTCCAAATTATAACTCTTATGAACAAAATTTCAACTACTGTAAGTATGGTTTTGGGTACAGTTCTATTTTGTTTAACACTTAATGGACAATCTATAAGCGATAAAAGCTTATCTGTTCTAAAGCAACTGAGCAATTCACCTATATTCAAACATATAGATGATCCGCTTGCCAATACCACTGAAAAAGTGCAGGTGCTGATAAAGGGAGATATCGGTAAAATTAAAAATGCATTGAACGGTTTAGGTGGTTCATTCAAATATAATGCAGGTGATATTGTAAGAGCTGATGTGCCGATCAATAAGTTGAAAGCATTGAAGAACAATCCTAACATAGAGCAAATTCAATATTTAGATAATTCCAAAAATAAACCACTGGCTGATTCTATGAGGGTGCAAGCCAATATAGATTCAATTTATGCTGGGTTAGGTGAATTGTTACAAGGCTATGATGGGACAGGAGTTGTAATTGGAATGATTGATTATGGAATAGACTACGACCATGCTGATTTTAAAGATGCGGGTGGTAATACCAGGATAAAGTATTTTTGGGATACAGATCAAGCTGGCACCGCTCCTGCCATGTATGGCTATGGTAATGAGTGTGATAGTACAGAAATTGCTTTAGGCACTTGTGGTGCAACAAAGGGAAGTCATGGAACGACTACCACTGGTATTGCGGCAGGAAATGGCAGTGAAGATAGCACATACAGAGGAGTAGCTCCAGGAGTAGATATAATTATGGTAGATGTTGCAAGTGGAAATCTAACAGATGCCTGTAATTATATTTTTGCAATGGCTGATTCTCTAGGGAAACCGTGTATTATAAACGTCAGTACTACTTTCGAAAGTAGACCTCATGATGTTTTAATTGCGGGTAATTCTGGTGCTCATGATGGAAGCGATTTAGCTTCACTTGCCTTATCCAATTTGCTAAATGCTAAAAAGGGCAGGGCACTTGTTTGCGCTGCTGGTAATGATGGGAACTACCAGCCTTTTCATTTAGGATATAACGTTGAAGCAGATTCTTCATTTACTTGGTTTCGATATAATGGAAATACATTAATAGGGCAAGGACTATTCTTTGAATTGTGGGCAGATACTAACAATTTTAAAGGTATTCAATATTGTTTAGGCATGGACAAAGTTAATGGTGGTTATAGCTTTAGAGGTAAAACTCCGTATCATTCTGTATCAGACAATTTAAATGCGAATCTTGTAGATTCCATAAAAAGTAAAAGTGGAAATTTTCTGGCAAAAGTAAATTTCTGGATGGAACTTAAAGGTGACAAATATTTTATGCAGATGTATGCAGCACTTGGAGATATCGATTCCAGCCAATACCATTTCAGATGGATGACTAAAGGAAGCGGTACTTTTGATGTTTGGAGTTATGATTCTTTAAGTTATGAGATTTTAGAACTCTCGGAGATAGTTCCCTCCACTGAAATTCCTGATTCAGCAACTTTTCCTGAAATTGTCAGATATAAAGCCCCGGATGTTAAAAAATCCATATTAAGTGGGTTCACAAGTTCTCCTGATGTACTATCTATTGGAATATATAACAGTAAAACGGCAACAGTTGGTGAATTAGCTGCAATTTCGGCAAGAGGATATAATCTTAAAGGAGATGTAAAACCTGATGTCTGTGCTCCTGCAGGAAGTATTATGTCTCCGAATGTTGGAGGTGGCTATACTTCTAAAAATGGTGCTACTTCGTATTCATCGCCTGTTGTTGCTGGTATTGCTGCTTTATACTTAGATAAATACCCAACAGCAAGTTATAAAGACATTAATCGTGCGATTAGAATGTCGGCCACAGAAGATAGCTTTACTGGTACAACACCTAATACGGATTGGGGTTACGGGAAAGTGGACGGTTATCGTGCATTAACAATGTTTGCACCTACTCTTACACCAACTGCTACAGCGACAACAATCTGTAATGGTGATAGCACAACCTTGTCCACAACTGGGTCAATCAATTACTGGTGGGCCATATCAACTGCTGCTAGTGATACAATTGCATCGAATACATCTATAATTGTTACTCCAGGTGTAACCTCAACGTATATATTAACTGGAGTAGATACTAACGGTTTCAGTAAAAAAGATTCTATTTGGATAACAGTCGATCCACTACCATCGGTAATGGGTTGGGCATCTGAAGATACCATTTGTTGGGGTGATAGTACCATTCTTTATGCCAATGGCGCAGATTTGTATTGGTGGGATGATGCAGCCTGGGATTCTATTGGAACAGGAGATACATTGGTGGTTTGGCCTGATAGCTCAACAGTGTATTATGTTTCAGGAAAAGATAGCAATGGTTGCTGGAATGAAGATACGGTTTGGGTAACTGTACAACCGATTCCTTCAGTAATGGGATGGACATCTGAAGATACTATTTGTTGGGGTGAAAGCATTACCTTATATGCCAGTGGAGCAGATTGGTATTGGTGGGATGATGCGGCTTGGGATTCTATCGGAGTAGGAGATACTATAGTGGTTTGGCCGGATAGCTCAACAGCTTATTATATTTCAGGGCAAGATTCTAATGGATGTTGGAATGGTGATACTGTTTGGATAACAGTGCTAGCAACTCCTGCTGTTACCAGTTGGGCATCTGAAGATACTATTTGTGGAGGTGACAGTACCATTCTTTATGTAAGTGGTGATGCGGTAGTGTATTGGTGGGATGATGCAGCCTGGGATTCTTTGGGAATGGGAGATTCAATTATAGTATGGCCGGATAGCTCAACTATATATTATATAACAAGTGTTGGCGCAAATGGTTGCGTGGACGTTGATTCCATTTGGATAAAAGTTTATCCTGTCATGAACTTAATAGCTACGACCTCCAGAAAAGCAATTTGCCCTGGAGATAGTTCGTTAGCGATAGACAGTGTTTCATTATCAGCAACAGGAGCAAATAGTTATATATGGACCAATTCAGATGGTGATACTTTAGGAACTTCAAGTTCAATGAAAGTTCTTCCTGATACAACTACAACCTATTATGTTGCAGCATGGGATTCCAATGGTTGTGGAGGATGGGATATGGTAACAGTGACTGTGAGAGCGAGACCTATATTGGCTCTTTCTTTGACTGATGATGATTTCTGTCAAGGGCAAAGTACGTATATTAGCTTAGCAAGTGATGCTGTTTATTTCTTGTTATTTGATCCGAATTGGATGTATTTGACAAGCACCACCTTTTTCTCCCCATCTTTTAAGGTAATTCCCGACAGCAGTATGAGGTATTACATAATTGCTGCATATGCAGATTCGTGTTTTACAATAGATTCTGTGGATATAACTGTTAAGCCATCACCAATTGTTGATCTTGGAAAAGATACGATATGTACAACTTGTGCTGGTATTGTTTTAGATGCCGGAAATACAGGAAATATTTATTCATGGTCTACAGGAGCAACAACACAAACTGTTACGGTTGGAGACACAGGTAAATATACCGTAACTGTTACAGGAAGTAATGGATGTACTGGCTATGACGAGATTACTGTTAATTATCCTACAGGCATTGGAGACTGTTGTGACGCAAATAATGGAAAGATCATTGTTTATCCGAATCCTTATACAAATAGAACAAAGATCAATTATGAACTCACCAAGAATGGCAAGATAGAAATTACAGTATTTGATATTTTAGGTAATAAGGTTCACACTTTAGTGAATGAATATCAAACAATTGGAACTTATTTCTATGATTTTAGCGCTAAAGAACTAGGCTATGCCAGCGGTGTGTACATACTAAGAATGAGTATCAATGATGATACAGTTTCTGTCACCAGATTAATGGAAAGCGGAAAGTAATTAATTTGAAAATGTGTTAATTTGAGAGTTTGTTGACTTGGTCGTTCAATTTTAGATAAAGAGATTTATTGAAGAGTTCCAGTGTCAATGAATTCAACTAATCCAGTTTCGTAAGAATTGTAAATCCAATATTTCTTCTTGTTATTTTTCGGATTATAATAAGAGAACTCATATCTTATATGATCATCTAAATCTTTTGCTTCGATACTTCCATATCGGCTTATTTCTATGAAAGGTATTGGCAAATACATAATCGCAGCTGCTGAGTACTTGGTTCCTTTTAATTCTAATATTCTTTGTTTAATAGCAATTACATTAATGAATAATTTTGTTCGTAATGTGAAGATAGTTCTTGTACCAGCCCCCCAGCCCGTCTTTTGCACTTCAAATTGATATTTTTCCAAAAGCTCGTTAAGCCAGACGACAGATGTAGTGTCTTTGTTGTCAAACCAATATTTTGCCCAAGGGGTTCCATTTTCAATCATCAAATATATAGATTGAAGTTGCTCATGAAATATTTCATCAACATTATCATTATGAACTTCTAATATGGAATCTCGATAAATAATGGGTTTTGCATTATAAATTCCAATCAAACCTTTATAGTAATTAGTAATCAAAGAGTCAGGTACTTCAATCACATCTTTTTCAATATCTTTTAAAGCAAGGCTTAATGCATCACGTTTATAAAGGTATTTGATATGATTATGTACTAATGAATCATTAGCAGATGATTTAAAACTTTTAAGATTATTAGTTTGACCTTTAATCTGTGAAAAACTGGAAATTAAAAAGAAAAATAAAAGGAGCCTAGAGAGATAATATTTCATTTCTAAATTCTAAATTCTGTATTCTGAATTCAAAAAGTTAATTATTAAATACATCACTTTCTTTAAGGTAGATGATTTCTCCGTATTCAGCTAATTTTTCTAAATCAATTCTGCTTTTATCTCCAACAATGCCAATTACAATAGGTAGTCCTTTAATGTTTGATTGATAGAACTTTTCTATATTCTCAAATGTTAATGCCTCGTAACTGCTAAGTTTTACTTTACTGGGATCATCGGTATATCCTTTTGTTTTCCATGCTTCAACTTTGGAACTTAGATATCTATAATGTGGACGATCAGTATAAGCAGACTGTATCAAAGCATTTTTTATAGTATTCAGTCTCTCAATTTTTAATGGCATTTTGGTCAAAATACTATTCATGATATCCAAAGCTTCAATGGTCTTGTCAGCTTGGCAACCTATGTAACCTGAGAAATATCCTTTATCGTCAGGTATTTTGGGAGTACGATACCAACCCCAAGCCGAATAAGCAAGAGATCGATATTCTCTAATTTCCTGAAAAACCAACGATGACATCCCACCACCAAAATATTCATTAAAAGCATCAATATCGGGTTGTTCTTTAATATTATAATTCTTACCAGGGATGTAAATTGAGATATGACTTTGAAGCGCATCCTTGTTATCAATAAAGTAAATTTTTCGGTTATCATATTGTGTTTTTCTAATCATCACGGGCGATTTGCTATGATTTTTTACTGAGATATTCAAAGAATTAGTGATAGCATTTTTAACTGTTTCATTGCTATTTTTACCAACATAATGTATGGTAACTTCATAAGTCAATGCATCCTTAAACACAGCAATCATGCTATCGGCATTTAACTGAGAGATACCTTTTCTGGATCTTCTTCTTAAATAGGAGGAGTTGTCTTGAAATATCACATATTCTTTTAGCGCTTGCCCAATAGGTTCTGGCTCTTTCTCTAGTTTCCTGCCTTGTAGTTCTGCTTGGACAATATTCTTTACTTTTTTAGGGTCAGGCTTTGCATTATTTATGAGGTCATTGGTAAGCTCTAGTGCCCTATTTAAATGATCTTCATAGCCTTCCAACTGTATAGATAACTTATCATCATTACTTTCAATAATATACGTACAACCAATTTTGTCAAACTCCAGTTTTAATTCACGAATATCATATTCTTGAGTTCCAACTAAATTCAAATATTGTGAGGCATAAGTTAAAAGTGGTAAGTGGTAATTTCCAATACCAAATTCTAAAGATAAAGTGAAGATGTCATTTTTGGGATTGTGTGTTGTATATAAGTGAGTAAGGTTATTAATATCCAGCTCTTGAACTCCTTTATTAAAATCAACAAAATTGGCTCTGGGTTTTTGAGATGGGATCTTTTCAAATTTCTTGGCAAATTCCGATACAGCATCTTTTTTGGGAATAGCAGGTTCAAATCCGGGTTTTTCTATTTTCTCTTTTTTCGGGAACCCCATTTTAGAATGAAGTACCAAATAATTATTACCGTAATATTTATTGGCTACTTCCAATACATCCTTTTTAGTAACTGCCTTTAATTTTTTGAGGTATTCAGTAAAATCGTTCCATTCACTTCCCTGAACAAATATTTGCCCTATATATTGGCTTTTACCATAAAGGCCTTCAAAATCCATTTCATACGATTTTAATAAACTTCTTTTAGCAGATTCCAGGAGCCAATCATCAAAATCTCCATTGCGAAGTTTAGCAACTTCATCTAACACAAGTTTTTCGGCTTTTTTTAATGGTTGTCCGATGATCTTGGGAATGAAAATTAAAAGGTTGGCCCCATGGTCATTATAAGTTAAGTCAATATTAGTTGCAAACATGATCTCATTATCCAATATTAATTGATCCCACAAACCTGTTTGTCCTGTATTGGTTAATACGTAATTGCAAACCTTTAACGCAGCTCGATCCTTATGACCATTAGGAACGGTTCTGTAGCCAACAAGTCCAATTTTTATGGGACTTAATCTTTTCTTAATATACTCTCTTCCATTGAATTCTTGTTCAGGATATTCGGGATACTCTGGAACTTCTCCTGTTCTCAATGTGCTAAATTTTTCCTCTATCATTGGCATAATACTTTCACTGTCGAAGTCTCCGCAAAGCACAAGTGCCATATTATTCGCTACATAATAGGTATCATAATACTCATACATTTTATTGAGAGAAGGATTTTTGAGGTGTTCAGTTTTTCCAATGATAGTTTGTTGTCCGTAAGGATGATTTTTAAAAAATTGTTTGATGTACAATTCATAAAGTGCAAAAAAGAAACTGTCCATGGATCGGTTCTTTTCTTCATAAACAATTTCTAATTCTGGTTGAAACAACCTGAATACAGGATTCTTAAACCGGTGACTGTATATTTCCAGCCATTTCTCCATTTGGTTAGGGGGAAACGTGTTGTGATAAGCGATCATTTCTTCCGTAGTGAACGCGTTTATTCCTGTAGAACCAATCCCGGAGAGCAGCCTGTCCATTTCGTTGGGAATTGCATATTCAGCAGCTTTTAACGAAACTTCGTTTATTTTTTTCTGAATATCTTTTCGCTCATTCTCATCAGAAGT
>JAESTI010000248.1 GCA_016763665.1 Bacteroidia bacterium
GCTTTATCAAAACTTTTTCCTAATTCATTATAGTAGATTCCGGTGTAGAAATAAATAAATCCAATTTGAGCAGAATCGGTTGATTTATAATACTTTCCCAATTTCTCCACAGCTTTCCTGGAAGTGGCGACATATTCTTTTTCTCTGTTTTTGAAGAAAGCATTTGGAAGAGATATCTGATTGAATAAATCCTTTGATTCCAGGAGGTGATTCAATATATTTAATTGCTTTTCAAGTGTAACAGTGTGCTTGTTATATTCATAAAGCCCCTTCCTTACTCCTAAGTGCGAACGTATAAGATCAGAAATAATGATCTGCTCTGATGCTAATTGATATTTACTAGCTATCTTTTCTGCTTTATTTAGTATGTTCAGCCCTGCTGTACTAGCCCCTCTTGATAATAAAATATCTCCCTTAATAATTAGTTTTCTGCAATCAAAAGTCGCTTGTCTAAAGGGTGAAACATATTTCATCTCCCCTTCATGAAAAATAATAATGTTTAAAATATCATTCTTTAATCTTGTTTTGAGATGAGAAAATTTTGAATCAAGTTTTATAGAGTTATATAGTTTTGAAACGGCTTCTTCATTTGTCAGGATATCTCCATTTTTTATTAGGTTGAACAGCTCCAAACGTTTCAAATTTTCATTGCCGTCATCCATTTTATAGAATTTACGGATCAATCTTATCTCACCTGAATTTAAATTATTTACTATTTCTGTCAATTCTTGCATAATAAATATACGTTTACATATTGGCAATCAGCAATATACAATATATATTCTCAATTAAACCTGTCAAATCTAATAAGAATTTCCCTTGACACGTGTTGTTTTTTTTCGGATTTTTGTATATATAATTAAAAACAAGTTTACCGCTATGGAAATAATCGTATCTATTTTAATCTACATTGGTGCTCTTATGGGGGGGCAAAACCATGATAATAATGGACTCCAAAAAGGAATCTATAAAAAACTTGCACAGGATAACCCCGATTTAGTTGATTTTGTAAATCATTGCCATTATGGTACGATTACTATTAAAGTAAAGAAAAATGAATGTACATTAACCCATGCTCATGATTCCAATGAAGAATGTTATATTCATATAGTCAATAAGAAAAATGGCAAAACATTTGAAAAAACATTAGGAAGCGGTTGTATTTTAAGACTCATTGTCATAGATGATCTGATCGATTGATTTCCAACAAAATATATCGAAAGAGGTTAGCAAATTGTTAACCTCTTTTTTTATGGAATTGCATAAGAGTTTTTTTTATAATTTGATTTGAAATGTTTTAGAATGATTTTATCTTTGCACCCTCTTAAAGGTTGATTTGATAGCTCAGTTGGTAGAGCATCTCCCTTTTAAGGAGAGGGTCCTGGGTTCGAGCCCCAGTCAGATCACTCAGCCCGCTAGGAATTTCTTGGCGGGCTTTTTAGTTTCTTTCTTTTAAATCCTACAATTAATCCAGTAATTCCTATAGCAAAACATATTCCTGTCCAAAAAAATATATCATATGCATCAATTACTACTCTATAAATAAAAGTAAATATGAATAAAATTACCCCGGTTAATTCCCATATCTTGTCTTTTTCAAATCTCTTGTCTGTTTCTAGGATAGGTGGTTTGTTTATAAGGATTTTAAGTTCATTCCAATCCCAAGCAATTAATATCAAATTCGCTAATAACATTAGTCCTGCTATTACTGGTGTGCCTGTGAAATGATATGAAATAGTTATTACGAATATATTAGCAATTATTGGCAGGCTTAATAATGCGCCCAACTTGGAATATCTTTGTGTCATTAACAATAATCCTGCAATTAATTGCCCCAACCCTATAAATTTCCAATACAATCCGGATTGATACATTGTTTCAAAAAAATGCCAGGCCGTATCTATAGGCGCATCTATTCCGCTGTCTGCAGTAAATCTTCGTCCTTTAAGTTTTATTAGGCTAGCAAATACAAATGTTCCTCCAACCAAATACCTTGTGTAAATGATAAATATTTGTAGCCAAACTTTTTCTTTAATTTTTTGCATCTCTCAAATTACATACAACGGCTCTGCATAAAGCAAGGCAGGATTCTTTACTTACTTTATTTGCCAGATGTAACCAATTCCCACTCTTTTTTCATTCTTTCTTGTAATTCCGCAGCATCATCTGTTCCGAGCAATATAGAAAATGTTTTTCTGTTATCAGGAGATACAGCAGGTTCAATTTTTGATATTAGCTTGACATGTCCTGGTGTCTTTAGCTTTGTTTTAATATAAATTGCTTTTTTATGCCCTGACATAAATACAAGTGAAATTTCATCATTGTTTAGTAAGAACCAACCTTCAAGGTATTCGTCAATTTTTATATTTTCTGTCTTAATTTCTGGTTGTCCAATACCCCAAACTCGTAAGTATGGTATATAGCTGTGGTCTGAATTTACATCAATTATTTTGATGCTTTCAAGAATTAAGGAGTCCTTGGGTATAAATCTACTGTGAATTGTTGCATCTATTTTTAGCCCAGAGTCATTGATAATATAATCTATATTGTCTGATGAGCAACTTAGAAGTTCAAACAATGAGACCAATGCAAAAAATTTGAAGTAGTTTCTATTTTTCATCTTTTGTTTTTTTCGCCCTATTGCACACAACATGCTTATACATTTAGGACTACTCGAATCAGATATTAACCCGTTGACCAATGCAGTTTTTATATTGCTGAAAACCAAGGTCATGTTGAGCGGAGTCGAAACATAGACCGGAAGATTTCGACTCCGCTCAATCTGACGTTAAGTAGTTACGTTTCCAATTGGTCAAAGGGTTAGATGTTATTCAATTGGGTTTGACTCTTAACAGGTTAACAGTGATGGTTGCCAGATCGGAATCAGGAAATTTACTGGCAAATTGTTGATCAGGATACAAACCAGCTTCTACCGCAATTTTATTAAATACCTCTACTTCGACAATATATTGGTCCGAATAACCGTGTGAGGCATCATAAGCAGTTGCTGGTGTTTTTCCTGGGTTTTTTGCAGCCAAAGCCGCTGATATAGTATGGAGTTCTATGATCAGCAACCCATATTTATCCAGATAAGGAGCCCACTTTTTAAAATGTTCCAGCAGGTTGTCTTCAACATCATTATTATTAATTCTTACTCCTCGGTGAGAAAAGGCCCCGGTAGATAAACTTTCTCGTTTCTCTGTTCTGACTTCAGGCATTTTCCACATTCTATTATGATCCAGAAATGTTCTGACATTTAGTAAATTTCTCAATTCAATTCCATAATTCTCTTTAAGATCTTTGGCAATTAAATCAGGCTGCCCAATATCACCCCAGATCAGTTTAACCCAAATATCGGCTTTGATCAAATTAGCCCTGGTCACCTTTAGTGCTGCCTGGTTAAAATCAGCACCTACCAAAAAAAGAGGATATTCATCTAACATATCTCCTCTTTTTGTTCGCTTCTCTATCACTTCAAAAATGTGTTACAGAAATGCTCCATTTCCGCAACCCATATCTAAAATACCTTTAGGCTGTTCATCGATAGGCTTATTGAACATCTCAATGATGATCTCATCAATTTTTTTGAAATAATTAGCATGCGCACCACCACTTCCCCAAACATTCATTTCTCTGTCTACATGTATTTCTTTGGAACCCTTAGGTAAATCCCTAAGCATATTCGCATTGCCAAAAATTAATTCGTCCAATTTTCTAAAAGTGGGGATATAGGAGACTGTAGCTCCATAGGCACTTGCTCGCTTAGCAAAAAATAATCCTTCTTCAGTAAACTGATAGGTGCCATTTTTTTCACTAAACCAACCCAGAAAAGAGAAGAAATCCAATATTTTCTTAAAGCTTTCAGCATCCTTATGAAACTCTTCAGGACCGAAAGAAGCCTCCATAAAGTATTTATGAAACATGCCACCCATACCCAAATGCACAATGGTAGGCCCAACAATAATGCCTTCGATGTGTTTTAATACTTGCTGCTGAACGGTGTGACCCTGTTCGTTTTTAGAAAATTCCAGGCCATAATTGTCTTTGTACCTTTTAAATATTTTTTCAAGAGCTACAAAAGGTTCTAATTCAAACTTTCTCGGATGGAATTTTTCAGATAATCTTAAAAGATGAACACAATCTGAATACAGAGGCACCAAGCCAAAAGCTGTCTCGCTGAGATCTGTAATACTGTAGCTTATTTCGTCACGGGCATTGTTTATATGTTGATTTAGCCATCCCTGTGAACTTAAAATTCGCAATGCCACGTTTAGATAACCTTCATTTGCCTTAAATTCAGCCGTTAATTCTTCAAGGGTTGCTTCCTTTTGCTGTAATAAATAATCAAGAACCCCCTTTTCTTTCAAAGCATAGGCAGTTGGTGCTGTTGGTATACCATCCAAATGATGGAATAATTGACTGCGTAAACGGGTTTTATGTTCTTTAGATAACATTTGTTTAGGTGTAGGAAGTCTGAAGTCCTGAGTATGACCTTCGGGCTTCTTTCCTAATTTTTTGCCTTTAATATGTCTCTTATCTCTGCGAGTAATTCAATATTTTTAGGAGTAGGAACACTTGTTTCTTTTACATCTTCTGCCTTTTTTCTTAATTTATTAAATATCTTAATTAC
>JAESTI010000249.1 GCA_016763665.1 Bacteroidia bacterium
ATCCTGAAGAACAAAACCTGTTAACTGTCATACCAGGAACTTTATCAGTATCTAATCCTGCTAATGATATCATCCTGCCCATGTTCAATCCCTGTTCAGCTTCTGGAAATGCATTTCCAACAATTACATCATCAATCGTTTCACTTTCAACCTGAGGAAGAGCACTCATCATGTGTTTAATAACTTCTATGCCAAGATCATCTGATCTGGTAAATCTGAATTTCCCCCTCGGTGCTTTACCAACTGCTGTTCTATATCCTGCTACTATGTATGCGTTCATGCGTTATTCGTTTTGAGTTATGCGGATTGCGTATAATCTGATGAAATGATTTTTTGTTTTAGTCTATAAATCATTTTTTGAATGTGATCAATCTTATCTTCTAACCCATCTAAATTTATTTTATTTATATAATCTAACTGATGTGCAATTATTACTTGAGTTTGCAATTCAAAAGATGAGGCATTAGCAATATTCAAAAAGTGAAGAAGTTCTTTCTTTGATTCTCGACCACATCCCTCAGCTACATTTGAAGGGATTGAAATAGTTGCTCTATTAATTTGTTGACTTAAACAGAATTTTTCATGATTCGGAAATTTGGAAGTTAGTGCATAAATATCGGTCACTAGCTGCATAGACTCGTTCCAAATCTTTAATTCTTTAAATTTTATCATTTAAATTATTTTTAAACGCATTTACTCATAACGCAATACTCACAACTAATTACGTAGTGGTTTTCCGGTTTTCAATGTATGCTGAATTCTCTCTAAAGTTTTCTTTTCTCCGCAAAGAGATAAAAATGCTTCTCTCTCTAAGTCTAATAAATATTGTTCTGATACCTGGGTTGATGCTGAGAGATCACCACCGCAAATTACATAAGCTAATTTTTTAGATATTTTTAGATCATGGTCAGAAATGAAATTACCAGCCCTCATGTTATAAACTCCAGATTCAAACATTCCTAATCCTGTTTGACCCAGTACCTTAATATTCCTTCTGTATGCGGGGGGTTTATAGCCTTTGTCAGCAAGTTCAATGACTGCAGTTTTAGCATCCGCAATAAGTCTGTCTTTGTTTATCGTTATTTGATCTTTGCCAGGTTTGAATATTCCCAAATCATAGGCTTCGTATCCGGAGGTTGACACTTTTGCCATCCCTATGGATAAAAATCTTTCTTTTAGTACTGAAAGCTCGATATCCCCTACTCCAAAATCATCAGATGCTCTTAGAGCAAATTCTTTAGTTCCTCCGCCCGCAGGAATCAATCCAACACCGAATTCAACCAATCCAATATATGTTTCAGCAGCAGCTTGAAGTTTATCAGCATGTAAACATAATTCACATCCTCCGCCTAAAGTCATTCCATGAGGTGCTGCAACCACAGGAACATTACAATACTTCATTTTCATCAATGTGCCTTGCAAGGTTTTTGCCATAAACTCAATTTCATCAAATTCCTGTTCTATGGCATACATGAACACCAGGCCTAAATTCGCTCCTACTGAAAAATGAGCTCCCTCATTTCCAATTACCAATCCTTTGTAGTCTTTTTCTGCGATTGCAATGGCTTTATTTATCCCTTCAATGATCTCACTGCCAATCGTGTTCATTTTTGTGTGGAATTCAAGATTTAAAATTCCATCACCAATGTCTTTTAAAGTGGTTCCTGAATTATCCCAAACTTTGGATTCTGAGAGATTTTCAAGAATTACAAAATTCTCTATTCCGGGAATATTTTTATACGATTTAGATTCAATATCATAATATTGTTTGATGCCATTTTCAATGTTGTAAAAGGACTCACAGCCACTTGTAATCATTTCATTTACCCAGCCTGCAGGTTTGAAACCATCTTTTTCCATCATTTCAATGGTTTTCGAAACTCCTAATGCATCCCATGTTTCAAAAAGTCCCAATTCCCAGCCAAAACCGGCTTTCATGGCCTGATCTATCTTGAATAATTCATTGGAAATTACTGGAATTCTATTGGAAGCATATTGAAATAATCCATAAAAGGATGCCCTGAAAAATTCACCCGCTTTATCCTTAGCTTTTGCTAGACCAATTAACCGTTCATTTAGATTTTCTAATGGTTTAATTGTTTCTAGTGACGCAAATTTTGGTCTTTTCTTGGGTTGATATTCAAATGATTTAAAATCAAGAGATAGAATTTCTGTTTTCCCTTCCTCATTCTTGGTTTTCTTATAGAATCCTTGTTTGGTTTTATCGCCAAACCAACTATTCTCAATTATTTTTGATACAAATTCCGGAGATCTAAATAGTTCTCTGGCCTCATCATCTTTACAGTTTTCATAAATAAAGTCGGCCACTTTAACTAAAGTATCATTTCCCACAACGTCACACGTTCTAAATGTGGCGGATTTGGGTCTTCCAATTAATGGCCCAGTTAAAGTATCAACTTCATCCACTGTCAACTCCATTTTTTCGACTAAATGGAAAAGAGACATTATAGAATAAATTCCAATACGATTGCCAATAAATGCCGGAGTATCTTTACATAAAACTGTAGTTTTACCTAAATACAGGTCTCCATATTTCATTAGGAAATCTATTATTTCCTTGTCTGTTTTCGAAGATGGAATGATCTCCAACAATCTTAAATACCTTGGAGGATTAAAGAAATGAGTTCCGCAAAAATGTTTTTGAAAATCTTCACTTCGCCCTTCAATCATCATATTGATAGGAATTCCCGAAGTGTTTGTAGTTATTAATGAACCATCTTTTCGATGTTTTTCTACTTTTTCAAATAACTGATTTTTAATATTGAGGTCTTCGATTACAGCTTCAATTACCCAATCGCAATCATTTATTTTGTCCAGATCATCTTCAAAGTTTCCAGTTGTAATTCGACTTGCAAATTCTTTTTTGTAAAGAGGTGCTGGTTTGGATTTAGTTGCTGTAAGCAATGATCGAGCAACAATTCTGTTTCTAACAGCAGGGTTATCAATGCTCAAATTCTTTGCTTTTTCTTCCTCTGTTAATTCACCAGGTGGGATATCTAAAAGGACAACATCTAATCCGATATTTGCAAAATGGCATGCTATTCGGGAGCCCATTATTCCCGAACCTAAAACCGCTACTTTCTTTATAATTCTGTTCATTGATCAGATCTAAATTAATTGGAATAGATGTTGTCGACAAGATCCTTGTATTTTTCCATGATGACCTTGCGCTTCAATTTTAAAGTTGGCGTTAGCAAACCTGATTCAGGAGTCCATTCGTCTGAAACCAATTCAAATTTTTTGATAGTCTCCCAATTCCCAAATTCCGCGTTGTATATTTCTAATTCACTGTCAAATTGACTTAATACCTTTTCATCTTTAATAACTTCTTCATTGGATGAATATGACACTCCATTCTTTTCACACCAAATTTTTAAATTATCAAAAGATGGATATATCAAAGCAGCCGCAAACTTTTGTCCTTCACCTACAACCATAATTTGCTCAATAAGAACTGATTCTTTGAATTTGCTTTCCAACGGAAG
>JAESTI010000250.1 GCA_016763665.1 Bacteroidia bacterium
AATAATTCTGTACCTTCAGTGAAAAATTGCCTGTTTTCATCATATCTAACTTCAAAAGGAGAAAGATTTAATACTTCATTATCTGACCGAACTTGTCCAAAATCAGGAACAATAGTCATATCTAAAGTAAAACTTTCACTTAATCCATATTTAAGATCCATCCCTCCGTTAAAGGAGTAAGAGAGATTACTTTTCCCTTCAATATTAAATGGATAATGTTCCATATAAGCTGAAAGATAGGGCATTACTGATAAACGAATTGGAGATTTGATATCTTCGATACCATTCAATTCACCAAATTGATTTACAAAACCATCAACAGAAAGATCAAAAAGATTCCAGCTGGACTTTTCTCTATATCTTCTGATAATCCTGATAAAATTTATTCCCCATGTTTGTTCTAATTGATCACTAAATCTTATTGCGGAATAAGGAATTTTCAATTCAGCAACCCAGCCATTCTCCACTATACTAACTTTACTTTGCCAAACTGCATCCCATACAAAAGCAGCACCGTTGGCTGAAAATTTTATATCACTTTGAACACCAGAAGCAGAAACCGTAAATGCAAAGGCATTTATATCATCATTATAAGTATCAAAGAACACCGCAAATATGTCTGCATTATTTTCACCAGCGTCTCGTTTTCCCAGTTCTTTTAATATTTTATCAGGTTCATCATCATACATCATAGCACCCACATAAATTGCAGTATTATCATAAACAACTTTTACCTCAGTTCTCTTTCTTGAAGGCTCCCCATTAATTGGTTCAACCTGTGTGAAATTACTGGCAACCGGCACATTTATCCACAATGCCTCATCTAATTTGCCATCAATTTTAGGTGGATTTGAAACTCTTATGGCATTAATAGATCTACTGGAATTTTGAGTATAGCCTTGAATAACAATAAAAATAAATAGTATTAGTAAGTATGTCTTTTTCACTTCTAAATATTAATTATAGAAAACCAAGAGATCTTATGAATCTAATATGGTGGCTACTTTTATTAGCAAAAACTCAGTAGTTATATTCAAGGGTCATTGCTAAAATTTACCAAACTTTTTTACGACTTTTCAAAGCTTACCCTAACCCCAATAATGCAAATGTCATTAATTTGTGCATATTTCAGATTAAAAAAACTTTCTCATAAAGATAGAGAAAAAATCCACCAACCTTTTTTTACAACTTTTTAAAAAGAAAACCATTCTCTATCTTTAATAAAAAAAGATATCCATTATATTATCCAAGGCTATTCTCTTTCAAAAGGACAATAACAAACAAATTATTATTAATACATTTAAAACAACTAAGTTTGACATTAAGTAAAACAACTATTACAAGCACTCGATTGAATCTATTGACAAGAAATAAAACTCTATCAATCAAAAAGTAATTGCAGATACACTACTATTTTAAAAAACTATCGATATATAGTTCATTGTAAATGGGCCTAATTGAATATGTGTACTTAAATTAATCTTAAATCACGATGTTATTCAGATTCTTTGTCACTTTAATAATGTTGGGGTCACTACATAATTTATTCAGCCAAACTCAATCAAAAGAGACGGAAGCACTTCTAAGCAAGGCAAATTTTAGTTTTTCTAATGGTTATTATTATGAGGCTTTAGACCTTTTTTTAGAACTGTACCCTTTGGATTCACTAAATGCTAAATTGAATAATAAGATAGGCATTTGTTATTTATATACTCCATATCAAAAACACAAAGCACAACCCTATCTTGAAAGAGCTTCTCAGTCGATCAATATCAATTATGAGGTAAATTATTTTTTAGGAGACATTTATCACTTGAATTATCAATTTGATAAAGCGATAAGATCGTATGAGAAATTTGCAGACTTGGTTTCAGTTTATGAAAAGAATCCAAATATTATTCAAGATTCAAAAAACGATGCTAAATGGAAAATACAAATATGTGAAAATGCTAAGGCGATGTGCAATTCTCCAACCAGTGATTCTATTATTAATATGGGAGAAATGATTAATAGCAGTCTTGATGACTATGGGCCTCTTATATCTACAGATGAAGAATTACTGATGTTTACATCACGCAGATCAGGTGGTGTTTCTGATAAAAAAGACGCAGAAGGAAAATATAATGAGGACATTTATAAATCTATAAAAACTAAAAATACATGGATAAAAGCAACTAACATTGGCCCTCCAATAAACACAAACAATCATGATGCCATAGTGGGCATGGCACCTGATGGTCAACTGATTATCATTTATAAAGAAGGAGATCTTTTTTATAGCAGCGCAAATGGAAATAATTGGAATAAGCCTGTTGCCTTTTCTACACAATTAAATAGTAAATTCTGGGAGCCCAGCGCAAGTATTGCAGCTGATAATAATGCCATCTACTTTACCAGTGATAGAAAGGGTGGTTTTGGTGGAAGTGATATATGGATTATTAAAAAACTACCTGATGGTGAATGGGGTAAAGCACAAAATTTAGGGCCTTCAGTTAACACTAAATATGATGAAGATGCACCCTTTATTCATCCGGACAATAAAACATTATATTACAGTTCCATGGGACATAATACAATGGGTGGTTATGACATATTTAAGAGTACACTGAACGATGATAATAGTTGGTCTCTCCCTGTAAATATGAAATACCCCATTAACACAACTGGCGATGATATTTATTTGGTTTTAGCTGGGGACGGGAAACACGGATACTTTTCATCTTTTAGAAAGGGGGGATTTGGAGATAAAGATATTTATATGATAAAATTCCAGCATGAGGAGAAAATTCTTTCTATTCTTAAAGGGTATCTTATGGATGAGAAAAATCAACCCTTAGGTGCAAGGATAATAGTTACAGATAATGAAACCGGAACTCAAATAGGAATTTATAAATCCAATTCTTCATCTGGAAAATTTTTAGTTATAATCCCATCAGGCAAAAATTATAATTTTAAAGTCCTACTCAACTCAAATGAAGAATATAATTTCAAGGATATTTACATAAAAAACCAGTCAGAATTTATGATGCTAACTGACACTTTTTTGTTAAAAGAAGCCATTAGAAGGTAGCAGTCTATCCTAACTAAAGTAAATATTGGTTAAACACCTGTTAAATACCTTTGAAATCTTGTCGAAATCTTAAATCCTGCAAGCAGTGCATTTTCACATGTAATCTATATTTGTATTGTTTTATGGCACGAGAAAAGAATTGTTGATTTTTTTGAGACTGACTAGAGCTCCAAATTTTATGTACAAGAAGACACAAATACTATATAGTAACTATAATTTTGTTAATCTTCCCTGTACAATACTATTGTTGAAGGTCAATTTGTAGAAATACATGCCTCTATCCAATTCTAATCCTTCATTGTTCGTTCCATCCCAAACAACAATTCCATTTTCAATAAATTGAGACACCCTAACAAGAAGCCTGCCTTGTAGATCATAGATCTCAATTATTATTTCCTCCCAATTAGTAAGGTCCAATTGAAAAGTAACACCTTGAGAGAATGGATTAGGATATGCTGTTACTAAGTGATCTACACTACTTCCGAATTCGTCAACCTCTATACCCATTGTCCAAAACGGAGATGGAAACCCTGCAGCAAAACTCGTAAATGGGCTCATTACATTATAACAAATACTCATATCTGATACTTCATCTCTTATTTTTTCTGCTTCGTCAGAGTCACTACCTTTTAAATAATATTGATTTACCAAATAATCCATTTTGTTTTTGGCCCAAATTTTTGGTAAGAATAACTTTTCATTATCGAATTGCTTTGTTAAATCAAACTTATACTTGTATGTGGCATTTTGGCCAAAGGCTGTACCGTTAAAAGTAACTTCAACAGAGTCGTGAAAAGTATATCTGCCAAGTACAATTAATTGTTGCCCTTTATATAGATTTGGAAGTGGATTCGGGTATGTTTCGTATGCAATTCCCGGAGAAAAGGACATAGAAGTGTTGAGTAGTACCGGGTTTTGAATTGACAAATAGAATTCATCCAAGACAAGGTCAAAATCCTGCTCAGCTAAAAATTGTGCTTTCCCGTTGTGATTGTTTGCCAGCCTGGTCAACAGCTCTTCAT
This sequence comes from Bacteroidia bacterium, assembly GCA_016763665.1. Next base: position 4,093 of record JAESTI010000250.1, read on the forward strand.
TTGTAGATGCACCAATACCAAATGAAAAGAGGTTCATATTTGGCGAATAAGTATCAGCAAGTTGAAGTACATGGCTTACTACCTCATCGTTGGATTTGTACCCCTGACCATCTGTAAGAAAAACGACTATTTTTGCTGCGCTTTCTTCAGAACTTGAAAACAATGGAATAGCAGAAGTAAATGCATCATAAATATGAGTCCCCCCCCCAGCAGATATTGAATTAATATAATTGTATGCTTGTGTTTCCGTACTTGCATCAATTTGAGTTAAACTCGTTTTAAAGAGATCAATATAAGAATCAAATACAACAATATTGAAGCGATCATCAGGATTCAAATTAGAGATTATAAATTTTGCAGCATTTTTAGCTTGATCAATCTTGCCTCCGCCCATACTTCCACTCTTATCAATAATTAAAACGAAATCTTTATTTATGGTTTCGGTATTGTCACTTGGATCAGGTTCTACAATAAATCCAAAAAATCCTTTCCCCAATGTGTCGCACTGAGTTAGAGTATCTGAGAGATAATTGCTGAAGCTGTAAAAACCAATATCATCTGGAGTTAATTCATAACTTATTTCATAGTTTGTGTCAGCAACCTTGTTTGAAGCGTTATACAAAAGGTAAGCTGATGTGCCATTATTTATAATGTTGACTCCCGAATGAGAATCCATTGCGATATTGTCAATATTTCTAGTGGCCAATAAATTAAATTCAATACTTTGACTTTCAATAGAAATTGATTGAATAAGAGTATAATCATTTTGAAAATGGAAGTATACTTTACCAAAGGAATACTCTAGTAATTGAACGTAAGTAATTTCGGCTATAAGAATTGAATCTTCTGCTATCATATTATAAGGCCTAAAATATATTGGATTATTTCCAAGGAACTCTTTTAGATCATTGTCTGTGCTGTCTTTAACTTGCGAGGGCAAAGAGGTATCCTGGGGAGAAGCTTCGAATTTTGCTTTTTCCCAATACATTCCGGCTTTCCACTTTAAACTTGTTGCACTGGCGTTATCCGGAATCGGAAAACCAAGCTTGCAAGGGGACGCAAACCCAAGATCATTTTTGAAATAGTTTCTACATACAACCGTGGCTATTTGATTGTTGACATTGATTGAAATCTCACTTTTAATTAATTTAAAATATTTTCCATTAGCCGCATCCACTATTGCAACTCCATTAGCAAATGAATAGGCTGAAATGGCTAAAACAGAAAATAATAATGCTAAATTTCTCATGGCTGTATGTGTTTATTGTGAAAGATACCGTGTTTCTAAATTAAGATTCAAGTACAATAATTGTGACGAATCGTTAAAATCAAAGGTATGTCATGGGGAAATACAAAACAATGTGAAATTAGAATTTGGCAGTATCTAATTAGTATTTGATGACAGATAGGAAGTTTTATGAAATTTTATTCTGAAACTGTTTATCCAATGCTACATATTGTACTAAAAACTAATACGTTTTTTGAGAACAGATAAACACAACTATCGGCTAATCTGTGTTACGCCAAGGATAAATAATTCTGAAAATACTTCTTTATATCCTGGTAAGGTTCAATAAAAAAGAAAGTAGGTTAGACTTATCGAAAATATAGGATCAAAAAAGAGGCTGTATCAAAAGTCCATTTTACAATTCCTCAACATCCTTTTTAAACTGCTCTTTCGTTTGTCGTATCCTCTTTCTTTGAACTCTAATGATTCTCCTTTTGAGTTTTCTTTCAAAAAATTGGTGTAAAGGGAACATCAAACCAGCTATACCAGCATTGAAAAGAAGTTTGTAGCCAGGAGCACCACCGCTGTATTGTTCTATTTGTGGATCCGCTAGTACCAGTATAAATTCAAAGAGAATAAGGAATGCAATAAAGATAATTCCCGCAACATTTTTGGGCCTGACTTTAACAAATCCTAACATTAGTACACTTCCAAATAGTATAAGAATACCAATGAAAATTGCAGAGTGTTGTAGGTTATCCCTTCTGGCTGTTAATTCTGTTTGTATCCTTGCTTGCTCAATTTCTTTTTGTTCTAATATTATCTGTTCTTTCTCATGCTCATATTTCATTTGTTGTCGGATGGTGGTTCTTTGATTTTCCTCGTTTACAATGCTATCTCGCATTACTATTTCTAATTCAAACATAGTAAGTGCATCCTCGAACTCACCTTGCTTAATATAAACCTCACTCAACAACATTGCTGCTCTTTCCATATACTCCACATGCCCAACCTCCTTTGCCACAATCAAAGCCTCCAACCCACTTTTCAACGCAGTCTCAACTTGGCCTAACTTAAGCTGCCAACCACCAATTGTTGAATTACTAGCAGAGACACCTGTCTTATTCCCCAATTCTTCATATAAACCCAATCCCAACTGCAAATACTTCATTCCTTCCTCTAAACCTGCCTGCCGGTCAGGCAGGCTATCCAAATTACACAGCATATTTCCAATATTATGATAAGAAGTAGCCATTCCTTTTTTATCATTGATCTCTTCTCTGATCTTTAAACTCAAAAAGAAGTATTCCAATGCCTTTTCAATCTCCCCTTGTTTGTCATGAATAAACCCAATATTATTATAAGAATAAGCCATTCCTTTTTTATCCTTGATCTCTTCTTTAATCTTTAAACTAAAAAAGTAGTATTCTAAAGCCTTTTCAATCTCCCCTTGATCATCATAGATACCTCCAATATTATTATAAGAAACAGCCATT
>JAESTI010000251.1 GCA_016763665.1 Bacteroidia bacterium
AGCCGAACAACAGATCAGAAAATCTTTGAAAGAAAAAGAAGTATTGCTACAAGAGATACATCACAGGGTAAAAAACAATCTTCAAATAATTATTGGTCAATTAACCCTACAATCACGAAAAGTATCGGATGAGATAGCATTAGATGCTTTCAAAACCAGTGTTAACAGAGTTCGCTCTATGGCTTTAATACACGAAAAAGTATACCAATCAGATGATCTATCCAGTGTTGGATTTCATGAATATATAGAATCATTATGCAGGGACCTAATGAGAACGTATGGCCAAAAAGACCATATAGAAATTTCCATTGATGTTGATGAAATTAACATGAACATTGAAAAGGCCATTCCTTGCGCACTTATTATTAACGAACTAATAACTAACTCGATCAAGTATGCATTTCCAAACGAAAGTAAAGGAAAGATCACAATTACTGTTAAACTGATCAATGAAAATGAAATTAAACTAACAGTAAAGGATAATGGAATTGGAGTACCAGATGATTTTGATATTAATAAAACAGACAGCTTAGGTTTAATGATCGTAAAAAATTTAACAATTCAGTTGGAAGGCAACTTAGAACACAATTTTACAAGTGGTGTAGAATTCAATTTAGTATTCCCATTTCAAATGAATAAAGTACCTGATTTTAAAAAGACTACTTAAAGCACCCAATGGAAAAGAAAATTCTGCTTATTGAAGATGAAGAATTCATATCTATGTTTCTTGAGGACACATTAGTAAGATGGGGATTTACTATAATTGGCAAAATCAGGTATGGAGAAGAAGTAATGGATAAATTGGAAAAATTAGATCCTAAGCCTGATCTTATTATTTCAGATATAAATCTTGCCGGAAAAATGTCGGGAGTAGAGTCAAGCAAATTAATTACCGAAAAATATGATATTCCATTAATGTTCATGAGTGCCTATTCTGATAAATTAAGAAAAGAGGAAGCAGAGAAAGTAAAGAATGTAGGATACATCACAAAACCTTTTGATGTATTAAAGTTAAAACATATATTAGACACACTTTTTGACAAACAAGAATAAACCTGTACTCTTTCAGTCATGACTAAAAATATTTTGATAATTGAAGATGAAGTGTTTATTTCGATGATCCTGGAAGACACTTTGGAAAAGTTCGGGTATAATGTTATTGATAAAATAAGGTTTGGAGAAGAAGTGATGGAAAAATTGGACGTATATCCCAACAAGCCGGACCTTGTATTTTCAGATATTTACTTGGCAGGAGATATGAGCGGTATTGATTCCGCAAAGTTAATAAAGGAGAAATACGACATCCCAATTATTTTTATGAGTGCATTTTCAGATGAAGGCACCATCAAAGAAGCCGAAACTGTTGATCATTACGATTATATCTTTAAACCATTTGATGAAGAAAAGCTCGAAGAAACATTAAAAAATTTATTTAAAGAAGAGTAATACCCTTTTAACATTTTAAAAGATGGCAAAAAATATTTTACTAGTTGAGGACGAGGTATTTATCTCAATGCTTGTCCGACAAACGTTAACCGATAATGGATATAATATATTAGATGTTTTACGCTTTGGGGAACATGTAATGGAAAAACTGGAAGCATTAGAAGTAAAACCCGATGTAATCGTATCGGATATTTATTTAGCCGGAGAAATGACTGGCATTGATGCCGCAATATTAGTTAAGGAGAAGTACGATATTCCAATAATATTTGTCTCGGCTTATTCTGACCCGGCTACTAAAGAAAAAGCCGAAGCCGTGGGATATAAAGCGTATTTGACTAAGCCTATTAATGAATTTGACTTAATGGATGAAATTGAAAAGTGTTGATCAACAAACAAAAGTCATGCTGAGCGGAATCGAAACAAATACCGGCATAGGTAGGTCTGACGCTCAATTAGTTACGTTTTCAGTTAAGCAACAGGTTAGTTATTAATCAGCAATTAATTCAATAGAGCTGTTTTCCAGCACTTCTTCAAATTCTTCACCAACCTCTTCCATATCTTCATCTCCATCTTTAAAATGCCAATGAATTTTCGTGTCATGCCCATCTCCATGAATCTCATCAATTTGACAAATAAAATCCAAAAATAATTTGGATGAAGCTGTATTAAAGTACATCAACTTGAAGACAAAAGTTACCCTACTTGGGAACGGATTTCCCCTATAGGATTCCAGCCAATCAACAATGGGTTTGTAAAATGCAACTGCATCCTCCGGAAGTGATCTTCCGGTAAATGTCAAGGTATGATTGTCTTTATCTAAAACAATTTCAGGTGTATCATCTGTGCCTGCAATATTAATGTCCTGCATGATTGTTTAATTAGGCTTAAAATAAGGAAAATACTCATTAAATAGAAAATTACAACCTAATTCCAAAAAGCAGAACATCATCCAGCTGCGGATAATCCCCCATCCAGCTATCAAATGTTGCTTCAAACTTCAATTTTTGACCTGGCATGGGAATAGATTCATGCTTAATTATCACTTCTTTAATTCTTTTATTCATCAATTTTTCCTCTTCCGGTCCTGGACCACCTGTTTGATCTGATAAACCATCTGAAAAGAAATGCACAGTATCACCTGTTTGATAATCAATAATCTTGTTCTTGTACTCAACTTTTTTACCAAGCCTGGCATACTGAGTACCCCCAATTGGGAATCTGCTCGCTTTATGAACAGTGATCTCACCATTACGCGTTTGAAATAGCGGCCTGTGAGCTCCAGCAAATTGTATTTGTTTTGTTTTTGTATTGATATTTAATAAAGCCACATCCATTCCGTCACTAAGCTCTGGATTATCCAGTTGTTTTAATGTCTCATTAACGCCATTATGCAACCTGCCTAAAATTTCACCCGGCTCCATGATCTTTTGAACTTTCACAATTTGATTCAATAAAAAGTTTCCAACAATTGCCATCATGGCCCCTGGAACACCATGTCCGGTACAATCTCATACAGCTATTAATTTTTCATCCCCCATATCAGCAAACCAAGGGAAGTCACCACTAACTACATCCTTGGGCTTATAAAACATAAATGAATCCCTGAAATGCTCCTGAATCGTTTCCTGTGTAGGAAGCATTGATTTTTGAATACGTTCAGCATAAGTAATACTGTCATGAACTTTTTGCAGCAGTTCCCTTGTTCTTTGATTGATAATGGTGCTGTTTACCTTAATTGCAATCTTTTCTCCTAATTGTTCTATAAAAGATATATGATGATCCATGAACTCGTCATTTGTTGCAATTTCGATAACTCCAAATAACTTGTTCTCTGTTATTAGAGGACTAACAACTAACTTGTTTAATTTTCCATTGCCTCCATTAGATTCAAAATATCCCTTAGGTATAGTGTCAAGTATTTTCATTTGACGATCCCTGGCAACTTCACCAACAATTCCTTCACCTAGGCTTAGTTTCCCATTGATCGCTTTGCTCTCATTCTTAAAAGTAGAAGCCAACAATTCTAATTTAATTTCTTCTGCATCATTGGCAACATATAAGCGTGCCTGACTAGAATCCAAATAGTCCACAAGACTGTTGATCACTTCATCTCCTAACTCAGTTAATGCATCATGCTTATTAAAAATATCTGCAAATTTCACCTGTCCATCTGCAGCCCATTTCTCCAACTCCTTTTTCCTGGCAGCTTCTTTAAGGTCCTCTCTCATGTTAATTAGGGCGGTTCCCAAAATATCTTTATCACTTAATTTTTCAAATTGTACGGAAAAATCGCCCCCACCTATATTGCTCGCAAAAGAAGCTGATTTATTTCCAGAATCAATGAGTTGGTTCAGGGCAGTGGTCATATCACCTATTTCATCATTGGAACTGACGGTGACATTTTCAGGTAATTCACCTAATCCCATTCGCAATAAAATTTGACGTACCATTTTAATAGGTCCTACAATTGTTTTTACCGTCATTATTGTAATAAATACACCCAAGCAAATGATAAAAAGTGCAATACCAATAATAAGCCATTGCAAGTTTTCGAAAGATTCAAACATCCCAAATCGAATATCATTGGCATTTTTGTTAAGATGTTTAGCGATTAATTTTAAGTTGTTAGTTATATCAGCGGCAAGAGGCAACACCTCTGATTCAATTCTTTCCTCAGAAAACAGTTTTTTCATCGGATCTTCATAGTCATCAAAGGTTACCAACTCCTTCATTATTTCTTCCTGAATAGATGTAAGCTCTTTATATTGAAGAAAAACAGTATCCATTCTCTTTTTATCAACCTCATCCCACCCATTATAAAGTTTAAGTATATTCACTTTTATGCTCGGATATCTCTTTGTTTGTAGCCTTTTAAGAGCCTCTTTATCTTCTAAACTACTAGGCAAGTAAACCCAATTTGTTATATACATTTTGGATTCAGTAACCATAATATTAAAATCCTCAACAATACTTAATGAAGGGCTAATGTCTTTAGAGAACTTTGTAACAAGAGAGGTACTGGTATTAAGAATAACCGATGAGGAAACGATGGTGAGAAGTATTACAATTGCAAATCCAATTGAAATTTTTCTGGATACAGTAAGTCTAAACTTCATCTAATTTAAAAATGAGTTAAGATAAAGGTACCATTGTGAGGCTATAATAAATAACAATATAGATCAGGAAATTAATATTGCCAACTTTTCTAATGAACTTGAGACTTTCAGGCCAACTTTGTTAATTGTATTTTTATTTAATTCAAATTTCATTTTCCCACCTTTGTTGATAAAATTAATGGCTGACCCCTGTTTAGCCATCCCTGCTTTTTCAGATAATAATATTGTCTTCTTACCCGCAAGTTTATCAGCAATTGCTGGAATGCTGGCACTATTTTTATGTGTAACGAAAATCATTCTGGCATCTCCCACTTCTGAAGCACTTTTAAATACTTTGACACTCATTGGTTTACCCATTACTTTTTTCACTGCTGTCATTTTTCTTAATTCTTTTACAATAGGATCATCTTCGTTTCCA
>JAESTI010000252.1 GCA_016763665.1 Bacteroidia bacterium
ATTTGCTCGGTCTATGTTTCGACTCCGCTCAACATGACCTTTATTTTCAGTAAAATAATAATTCAATAACGGGTTAACCATCCAAATTATTTCAGATTCAGGTAATTTCTTGTTCTAACTTTATGGCTGAACAAAAATTTATTTTACCTGTATGATTATCAGCATATTACAATGTAACAAACCATTCATAAAGCTTGTAATCTCTTGGATTTTGTTCAGTTTTTAGCCTGATAGCATTATAAAAATGTATTTTTTAGATATTATCTATAGCGGTAATATTGTATTATAATTATCGTTTACAGCATAAGTCATTAAACTATATCTATGACCAGCATTAACAAGATATTATTCATTTTCAAAATAGTTTTAGTGGTATTATTCTGCATGACTTTGTCTTTGTTGTATGTAAATGCTTCTTCATTAAGCAATGAAATTCAGGAATATCAAATGGATGAAGAACTCAATACAACCTCCGTTAAAGGAAATAAGTTTTTTGGTTACAAAAAATAAGTAACCTTGATCTAAACTTCAATCCCTATTAAAGCTATTGAATAATAGGCATTAGAGTAGATTACCTATTTTTGAATAATCTGTCAGATTCCTTGTAACCTGTATACCAATTCTCATTGAATGAGTTAGTGAGTAATCGCCAGACACTTAGCTATACTAATAATATTCAGTACATGCTTTGAGATTCAGTACCTATTTTAACCAGATGTATTACAGTAGTACAATAGAAACAATTATCACAACCGAAGTCGCAGCAATACTTGATGTTACCAAAGTAACTAGCAGTTCGTTGATCTTTGTTTTTAATAAAACTTTCATAATTCTTTCCTCCTTTTTTCTTTAATGAATTAATGACTCGTGGATCACTGAATATTAATTCAAAATATATACCAGATCAAGAAACATTAATAAGTTACTGGTTTTCAGAGAGTAAATCCTATGAAAGGACAATAGAAGTATCGAAATGAAACAAAAAATTGAAAGAAAGCTTGATTTAGGTAAATCAATTAGTTCGCATCATACGCCCATTTCACGTATAATGCTCCCCAAGTAAAGCCACCGCCAAAAGCGGCAATGATCACGTTATCACCCTTTTTTAATTGACTTTCATAGTCGGCAAGACAAAGAGGGATTGTACCATTAGTAGTATTGCCGTATTTCTGAATATTCAACATTACTTTTTCATCACCAATACCCATCCTTTTTGCAGTTGCATCAATAATGCGCTTATTCGCCTGGTGAGGAACCAACCACGCAATATCATCTCCAGTTAAGCCATTTTTTTCCATGATCTCTGCAGATACATCGGCCATATTGGTTACAGCAAATTTAAAAACTGCCTTTCCTTCCTGATACACAAAATGCTCCCGTGCATCCACTGTTTCATGTGATGCGGGTTTAAGTGAGCCTCCTGCTTTTTGATGCAGATGAACTCTTCCACTACCATCTGATCTCAGAATAGAATCAATAATGCCAAAACCCTCTTCATTAGGTTCAAGTAATGCTGCACCGCAACCATCCCCGAAAATAATACAAGTAGTTCTATCTTGATAATCAATAATGGAAGACATCTTATCTCCGCCAATCACTATGATCTTTTTATATTTCTTGGTTTCAATGAACTGAGCTCCTACAGAAAGTGCATAAGTAAATCCACTGCATGCAGCATTGAGATCAAATCCAAAAGCATTCTTTATTCCTACTTTATCACAAACAATATTTGATGTAGCAGGAAAAACCATATCAGGAGTTGTTGTAGCACAAATAACCAAGTCAACTTCATCAGGGGAAGTATTGGTTTTTTCCAATAATGCTGTTACTGCGGGTGCACACATGTCGCTTAGTCCTAAACCTTCACCTTTCAATATTCTTCTTTCTTTTACGCCCGTTCTGGTAGTTATCCATTCATCTGTGGTATCGATCATCTTTTCAAGCTCCTGATTGGTTAAAATATAATCAGGCACATAAGATTCAATACCAGTAATTGCAGCGTGAATTTTTTCCACTTTACTCTGAGATTATTGTAAAAAAAAGAGTTAGCAAGAATGCTAACTTTTGTTTTAGTATCGGGTGCAAATTTAAAATAATAACTAGATTAATTGAAGGCCACTCGTATCTTTTCTGCCAAGTTTGATTCAGCAAGATCTGCAGTAAGTTTTATCATATTTTTAATAGCTAAGGATTTAGATATCCCATGACCAACAACTACAGGACCGTTAACTCCTAAAATTGGACATCCACCTTGCAATTCATAATTAAACAAATCAAAAAAATCATCGGAGATATCCTTCCCTTTAAGTATAAAATAAAAAGATTCTGCTTGCTTTAGAACAACATTACCTGTAAATCCATCGCAAACAACTACGTCTGCCTTTCCATTAAAGAGGTCTCTTCCTTCAACATTACCAACAAAATTCAAATTGGCTGTATCTTTCATTAAAGAGTAAGTTGCCTGAGTAAGCAAACTGCCCTTTCCTTCCTCCTCGCCTATATTGAGAAGTCCAACTTTAGGATTATCCAATTTGTAAACATTTTCTGCAAACAAGGATCCTATAATTCCAAACTGATATAGTACATCTGGTTTACAATCCGCATTAGCACCAACATCAAGAATAATCCCCAATCCACCGTTTTGTTTAGGCAAAATAGATGATATAGTCGGCCTTATTATACCAGGGATTGTTTTGATGGTATACATAGCTCCAACCATCATTGCACCGGTATTTCCAGCACCAGCAAAAGCATCAATTTCACCGCTTTGCAATGCATGAAATCCCTTAACTATACTTGAATCTTGCTTGCGAACAATCGCTTTGGTTGGATGCTCCCCCATGTCAATAGCATCAGGAGCATGAATAATTTTAAAGAAATCTTGTGGTTTGTCGTTATCAGCTAAAACTGATGTGATCTTTTCCTGATCACCTACCAGCACTAACTCAAAATCCTGAGAAAACTCGTTGTGAGCTTCTAGTGCACCTAAAATTGGTTCAACAGGTGCGTAATCGCCACCCATCACATCTAAACCTATACGCATGTTTATTTTACAGTTTGACTGACTTTATAGAAGGTTAAAGATACTAAGCAGTTTTCTCAACAGCAAGCTTACCTCTATAATAACCACACTCACTGCAAACATGATGGTGCAATATAGTTGCTCCACAATTAGAACAAGAAGCAACATTAGCTGCTTCAGCCTTGTAGTGAGTTCTTCTTTTGTCTCTTCTTTGCTTCGATATTTTTCTTTTCGGATGTGCCATAATTCCTCGTTTTACTTAAACACTTTTCCTATTTCAGTTTAAAAGCTTACTTAATGATTCCCATCGGGGATCAATATTTTTATTTGAATCTGAATTAACAGATATTTTATTCAATAATTTAATGGCTTCCGGATCACAACCATTCTTGCCATCCTTATCTGAAGGATGAACTCTTTTTAATGGTATTGCTAAACTTATAAACTCATAAATTAACTGAGTAACATTTAGCTCGCTGGAGTTATTTTCCAAATACAGAATTTCATCTGTATCCTCCATTTCGTTACCGGAAAGCTTAATTATCGCCCTGGATGATTTGCTAATTTCATAACTAAATGAATCTGAACATAAATCACAGGTAAGTTCAACATTGCCTTTTAAGTCAAAATCCAATATAAATACTGCATCCTGCTTATCGAATGTTAACTTCACTGCTAAATCCCCATCTTTAACAGGCGAAAATTCAAAATTATCAAAGAACTTCTTATCAATATGATAATTAAAAGTATATTTCTTATTGGCTAAACCAACAAATGGTATACTGAACTCTTTCAATTCTATACCTTTAAAGTGCATAAATCGAAGTGCAAAGGTAAGAATTTATAAAGACTTTTGAAAATGTAAGATTGAACTACCCGGCAACCTGCTCAACAACTTTCGGTTGCAAGGCATTTCCTGATGCTTTTTTGAAATTGTTACGAGACCTGTAAATATCGCATGCTGCGTAAACGGCTTCACGAAATGATTCTTCAGAAGCCACATTTTTGCCTGCCAGGTCATATCCGGTTCCGTGATCTGGTGAAGTTCTTATTATAGATAGTCCTGCCGTATAATTAACTCCTGAACCGAAATTCATATATTTGAATGGGATTAATGCCTGATCGTGATACATAGCCAATACTCCATCAAAATTGGAGAAATTACCCGAGCCAAAAAATCCATCTGCAGAATAAGGCCCGAATGCTAAAATATTCTCAGCTTTAGCCTGATTTATTGCAGGTGTTATTACATTTTCTTCCTCATTGCCAATAGTCCCTTCTTCTCCTGCATGAGGATTTAATCCAAGCACTGCTATCTTAGGTTTTTCTATACCAAAGTCTTGCTTTAAACTACGGTTCATGATCTGTAACTTCGATAATATTTTAGTTGTAGATAGTATTTCTGAAATATCTTTAACTGCCTCATGAACGGTCACCATCCCTATTTTCAAATGTTCACTTATCATAAACATCAGACAATCAGAAGCATTAAATTCTTTTTTGATATAATCAGTATGTCCTTTAAAGTCAGATTTGAATTGATTGATCGAGTTTTTATTGATTGGTGCAGTAACCAATGCCTGAAGATCTCCTTTTTTCAAGTCATTGATCGCAACATCCAGAGATCTTAATGCATATTTACCTGAAAATTCTGAGGACTGCCCGAGCTGGACCTTAACTTCATCCTGCCAGCAATTGATCAAGTTTGCTTTTTTGCTGTTCGCCTCTTTAGGAGATTTGATTATGTTGAAACTAAAGTCTTCTATATTGAGGGCATTACAATGATAGGAAGCTATTTTGGAAGAACCGTATACAATAGGAGTGCAGAAATCAAAAATACGATCATCCATAAATGTCTTGATAATTACTTCAAGACCTACTCCATTAATATCTCCGATTGTTATTCCTAGGCGAATCTTATTCTCCGTGTTGCTCGTCATCTTTTTTCACTAATTTGTCAAAGAAGTCATAAAGCAACCTTACTCCTATTCCTGTAGCATTTTTTCTTTTGTAACTATCTACAGATTTAATATACGCGGATCCTGCAATATCAAGATGCATCCAGGGGTATTTAGTGAATTTTTCTAAGAATTTTCCTGCTGTAATTGACCCTGCTGCCTTACCCCCAATATTCTTCACATCGGCAATATCCGATTTGATCAAATCTGCATACTCTTCCCAAAAAGGGAATTCCACCAACCGCTCGTGAGTATTATTGCCACTTTCAATTAATTGATCTTTTTCTTTTCTACCAGCGGTTCCCATCATTATAACTCCATATTGGCCAATTGCTATTGCAGCAGCACCAGTCAATGTAGCTACATCAATAACTAATTCAGGTTTATATTTTTGAGCATAACTCAACGCATCTGCTAAGATCAGCCTACCCTCAGCATCGGTATTTAATACTTCAACTGTTAATCCATTATGCATAGTAATAACATCTCCAGGAGTGTATGCCTCTCCGCCAGGACGATTATCTGTAGCTGGGGCAATTGCGATAACGTGAACTGGAAGTTTAGATTTTGCAATCGCATATAGCGCACAAGAAACCGTTGCAGCTCCTGCCATATCACACTTCATGAAATCCATGGAATCAGCAGTTGGTTTTAAGCTTAATCCACCGGTATCATAAACTACCCCTTTCCCAATCAAAACATAAGGTTTATCATTAATCGCATCCTCAGGTTTCCACTCCATAATGGTAAAAGTCGGTGGATCCACACTTCCAGAGTTTACGGCAAGAATACCACCCATCTTTAAAGCTTCGATCTTTGCTTTATTTAATACTTCTACTTTTATTCCTACTTTTTCACCCAAGTCTTGTAATTCAGATGACAACTTTTGAGCGGTCAAATAAGAAACCGGTTCATTGATCAAGTCTCGTGCATAATTGGTTGCTTCAATTACCGAATTCAATTTGAAAATGCTCTCCTGATCAATGTCATTACCTTTGATGTTAATAGTTTTCAAAGAATGCTTTTCACTTTTATCAACTTTGGTTAAATATTTTAAAAACTGATAATTTGCTAATGCCAACCCTTCGGCAAATGCCAAAGTAATTCCAGCAATTCCTAAAACGCTATCAATACAAACAGATTTTATATTATTGGTGTTAATACTAGCAAGTAAATCTGCGCCAGATTTCCTGGCAGTATCCTTTACAAGATAAAGGTCATCCTTATCATCAATTATTTGAATAAAAATGCAATTGTCATACCTATTAATAGTTACAGATTTATGATCATTCTTAATTTGAGATGCAATAAATTTCATCTCTTTCGGGCGCAAGCCATACCCTTTCCAAGTACTCTTCTTATTACCGATCAGAACAATGCTATCTTTACCTGCTATCTTATCAATTTTCTTTATTGAAAGGTTCATCACTAATTAATTAAAATGATTATTAATCGTACCTTTGAGCCGCAAAAATACGAATTTAATAGTCAAAACGCAATTTTTAAGAAAAGTTTGAAATTTCAAAAAAATCAAACTTTTGATAGTATGCAACTAGATACACTTTATAGTAAAGCCCTGCAATTTGAATTTCTTTCTGTAGAAGAAGGTGTTTTTTTGCACGAAAATGCTCCATCAACAGAGCTTATGCATGTTGCTAATGAACTTCGTAAAGCTCAAAAACCTGATAACAAAGTTACCTGGCAGATAGATAGAAATGCAAATACAACCAATGTATGTATTGCAAACTGCAAGTTTTGTAATTTCTTTCGACCACCTGGACACAAAGAAGGGTACATCACAACAATAGATGAGTACAAAGAAAAAATTGAAGAGTTATTTAAATATGGTGGGAACCAATTGTTACTTCAAGGTGGACATCATCCTGAACTTGGCCTGAAGTTTTATACTGATCTATTTAAGGAATTAAAAAGTTATTATCCAACCCTCAAACTAAATGCATTAGGACCTCCTGAAGTTCATCACATTTCCGAGTTAGAAGGATTAAACCATGCAGAAACTTTATATCAATTAAAAGAAGCCGGGCTGGATACTTTGCCCGGTGCAGGTGCTGAAATTTTATCAGACAGAGTGCGCAGGTTAATATCAAGGGGTAAATGTAACAGTCAGCAGTGGCTTGATGTTATGAGAGCAGCCCACCAGTTGGGTATTACAACAACCGCAACAATGATGTTCGGTCACGTTGAAACAATTGAGGAAAGATTTGAACATTTCATTCAATTACGACAGGTGCAAAGTGAAAAACCTGAAGATTCTAAAGGATTTTTAGCCTTTATACCCTGGACTTTCCAGGATGTTGACACTTTATTAAATAAAATAAGAGGTGTTGAAAATGCTACCACTTCTGAAGACTATATTAGACTAATTGCTTTAAGCCGTATCATGCTTCCAAATATTATTAATATCGCAGCATCATGGTTAACAGTTGGCGGAAAAGCAGCTCAAATATGTTTACATGGAGGCGCTAATGATTTTGGATCTATAATGATAGAAGAAAATGTGGTTTCAGCAGCAGGAGCACCGCACAGATTCACATACAAAACCATTCAAGATTCAATAAGAGAAGCAGGGTTTGAGCCTCAACTACGTGATCAGGAGTATAATCAAAGAGAAATTCCTGAGAATATTGTAGAGCAAGTGATCAACTATTGATTCGTTAATCGTGTATTCGTTA
>JAESTI010000253.1 GCA_016763665.1 Bacteroidia bacterium
ACAAATGAAATAAATTACCTTCTGCTACCAGGCCAAGTGTATTTAGCAAGAATGAAATACAAGCAGAACATAAAATACCCCATATATAAGATGGAATAAGCACTTTAAAAGGTTCATTGCGAGGAATAAGGTATACTAAGGCTCCTCCACCTACAAAATCATTGAACATCATTACAATTACAATGTTTAAGAAAAACAAACTTACCTCACCCCTTCCTTCAGCACCCAGTGCCTGTGTAGTAAGTATCACTGTAGCGAAATTCAATCCGGTGATAAGAAACTTTGATCCTATGGTCGATATTATTTTCTTAAACATTTAAGATCGCTATTTCTATCATAGAAATTTGGACGCAAATAAACTAAACTCTTCAAATACATCGGCAGGTTTTAATAATTGCATTGCGGAGTTATCTTGATAATCAAAATCGTGTATCGGATTAAGCCATGAATGTCTTTTTGCTCCTGAATCTTGTATCACTTTATGCATTTCAGCATTTATTTTTTCGTAACCATATATGTCGGGATCTGATTGTCCCCAAAGAGTAAAAGTCGGTTTATTTAAAGATACAGCAAGATGCATGAGGCCTCCATCTAAACCTAAAAATAAGGAACATGAATTTAAAAGTTTTATTGCCTGAGGAATATTTGTTTCACCTATCATAGACATCACATTGGTAATTTCTTTTTCGAGAATAGTCTCAGCAAGTTCTTTCTCTCCTTTATGACCTACCAATACAAATTTATGGTCAGGGAATTTTTCAGAAGCCAATTTTAAGAAATCGATCCAATTTTCTACTACCCAGTTCTTATAACGTTGCACATTATTTCCCGCACTAATTTGCACTGCGATAATATTCGAGTTATCCGCAAATGGAGTATTTAGTTCGATTCCATCTAAGTCGTATTGAACTTGGAATAAAGAATTCAAATCTTCTTCTTTATGACCTTCAAGCATTCTTAAATTCTGAACAGAGTCATGTGTTTCCTGGCAAGGTTCTACAAAATGGATTCGCCTTTTAAATATGCCACTAAGATTTTCAGGAATATGATTTGTTATGGCATTTTTAGATATAAAAGTTGAAAGAATAAGGTTTTTACGAGATGAAGCCAGGAAATTCAGATAAGCAACATCAAATTTATTAAAGTATGTTAAGGCTAGTTTAAAATAATCACTATCCCCTTGAATTCTGATCTTGTTATCAAATAAGTCAGTTATTTCAAATAGCTGATAATTATCCGGAGCAGAATCAAAAATTCCGGTAACACTTCCTGTCTTCCTGAGTTCTTTTATTAAAGGAACAAGTAAAATAGCATCTCCTATTCCCTCCGAAATAAATACTGAATAGTTCATTAAAAACTCACCCCCATTATCAAATCAGTCAATTTTTCGATATTTCAATCTTATGGAGTTTCCAATGACAATTACATCTGAAAATGCCATTGTTAATGCTGCTACCATTGGGTTTAACATTCCCATGGCTGCTAGAGGTATTGCAACCACGTTGTAAAAAAACGCCCAGAATAAGTTTTGCTTTATTGTTTGTAAAGTGAGTTTACTTATTTGAAGTGCTTTTGGTAACATGCTCAGTCTTCCCTTTAATAATATTACTTGTGCAGATTGTACAGCTATGTCAGATGCATTTGACAATGAAACACCAACAGTGGCTTTTGCTAATGCTGGCGCATCATTTATTCCATCACCTACCATGGCTGTAGGAGCTTTAGCAATCAATTCATCTATTCGATTCAACTTCTGATCTGGAAGCTGTTCACTGTATATTTTGTTGATCCCAATTTGTTCGGCAACAGCATTGCATTTACTAATTCTATCACCGCTCAACAAGATACTTTGGTAATTATTTTTACCGAGACGCTCTATCATTTCTTGTGCCCCGTTCTTGATCTCATCTCCAATATCAATTTGGCCAACTAATGCATCGTTTTTAATTATATAAATGTCATGCTGCTTATCTTTTGTTAAATGCGCGGCAATTTTATAAGACCCAATTTGATAACTGTTATTTTCTTTATCAACAGCTTTTATCCCTATTCCTTTTTCCTCTTTAGTTTCCATAAAATAGATGGGAGCATATCCATCTTTTACCAAAATATCAATTAATGATTTGGCAATTGGGTGAGAGGAAAATAATTCAAGACTATAAACAACAGTTAATAATTCTTGTTCTGTAATTCCGCCAAAGCATTCAATTTTTTGAATTTGAAATTTACCTGTAGTTAAAGTCCCCGTTTTATCGAATACAATATTTTTAACAGAGGCAAATTCTTCCAAAGTACTCCCTCCCTTTATTAAAATTCCTCTTTTTGCAGCTTTCCCAATCCCTGCAGCAACTGCAGTTGGAGTAGCCAAACCCATAGCACAGGGGCATGATATAACCAAAACGGCAACAGCTCTCATCAACGATTCTTGCAAATCAATATCAAGAAAAAAATAGGTGACACAGAAAGTAATTATTGCAATAGATAATACAACAGGAACAAATATTGCGCTAACTTTATCTCCTAATTTTTGTATTTGAGGCTTAGAGGCTTGTGCATTTTTAACCAAATCAATAATTTGTGCAAGTACGGTTTCACTACCAACTTTCTTAGCGATCATTTTAATATTTCCATATTTCAATACAGTGCCACCAATAACATCATCTGTAATATATTTATCAACCGGAACACTCTCTCCAGTGAGCATTGATTCATCAACGCTACCATTTCCCCAGACGATGGTTCCATCAACCGGAATGTTATCTCCTGAATTAGCAAGGAGAATATCCTCTTGTTTGATGTCCGCATAATTAACCTCTATTACTTTTTCCTGATCATTTTCTGTGATCACTTTCTTCGCGATTTTGGTTTGAAGATTGCCGAGATCCTGAATTGCGCTTGAAGTTTTTTTGACTGTTGTGTGTTCAATAAGATTTCCGAGTAATACCAAAGTGATAATAGTCGCTGCCGTTTCATAAAATAAATAACCCGAGCCTAAGTTTTGAAC
This sequence comes from Bacteroidia bacterium, assembly GCA_016763665.1. The sequence goes on from JAESTI010000253.1 coordinate 3,005, forward strand.
TGTTCCTATCAAACTATAAATAAATGCGGAAGACGAACCAACAAAGATCAACACGTCCATATTTGGAACTCCCATTTTTATGGATGCCCACGCACTTCTTCCAAAATGAAGTATTCCAATGATCATCACCGGAATACAGATCACCAATTGAACGTATGGATCTTCAAGAAATGAAAAGTGGAAAAACATCTGGCAAAAAAGTGGTAGTGTTATAATTGCCGATACTAAGAACTTCTTCTTTATATCAAACCATGGCCCATGATCATCATGGTCATGTAACTCCTTAACACTATAACCCAGTTTATTTATCCCATTTTTGATATTGCCAACAAGGTCATCCGTACTTTCACTTTGGATCTTGAAATTGACTTCCCCTGTGCCAAAATCAACATTAACGGCATGTGCTTCATTCTTTTCTAAGTATTTAGTAACACTTAAGGCACAATTAGAGCAGGTCATCCCTTCAATCTTAAACTGTATTTTTTGCTCTTGCTGATTCATGTTGCTAATAACGAAAAGATAATGTTATTGGTTTACTATTTGAAGGTGCTAAAATTATAGGTGTAAAAACAGCTTTAGGAATTGAAATAAAAGCGAGGTCTGTTATTATAAC
>JAESTI010000441.1 GCA_016763665.1 Bacteroidia bacterium
CACTAATACAAGAACTATCAATAATTGGACATGACGATCAGGTATATAGACAAATGCTTGACTCAATTGCTATAAACTTTGGCTGGCTTTGTCCTATGAATTACCTTGAACGCCCAGCCACCGGGTTTTACCATAAAATTATGGTAATTTCATAGAATTTGGTAGATAGTATTTGCAATTTCTGCAAAACTTTTTTCACTGTTTTCTATCATGGTAAGAAATAATTTTCGTATATTTGACACCAATGTCAAACACAAGTGTCATACTTTGTTTAAAAACTATACTTTACTAAGTTAAATGACGAAACAATTGAATACTGAAATAGAGGACAAAATTTTAGAAGCTGCAAAACAAGTATTTACTGAAAAGGGCTTGGTAATTGCTAAAATGTCTGATATTGCTAATATTGCTGGAATTAGCAGAACATCATTGAATTATTATTATCGTTCAAAAGAAAATTTGTTTCAGGCAATAATTGGGCAAGTCGCAGAATTGTTTTGGCCCGATTTGGAGACAGTCCTGGAAGCAGATTTATCTGTCTCGGAAAAAATAGAAGGCATCGTAGAAAAATATACTAATATGCTTATAAGTAACCCTCTTATACCCCAATTTATGAGTATAGAAGTTAGGAGAGATCTGAATCAATTGCTTGAAATTTTGAGTGCTAAAACGGGGAAATTTGGTGCATTCAAAAATTTTCAGGACCAAATCAAACAAGAGATGTTGGACGGGAAAATAAAAAAAACGTCTATTCCTCACTTGATTGTTACCATTGCAAGTCTCTGCATTTTCCCCTTCGTTGCAGAGCCTTTATTAACTAAAGTTTTTCTCAATAACAACAGTGGATCTTTTGAAGAGTTTATAAAAGAAAGACAAAAAATAATAATGGGATTAGTGAATAATTTACTGGAAGTGAAATAAATTTTTTTGCACTGAATTTGACGTCATTGTCAAACCAACAGGTAAAAACGAAATAAATATAAAATATCAAAGCATTGTGCAACATTAACCTCAAAAATTAGATTATGAAAAAGTATAGTAAGTACGTTCTGCGAATTCATGGTACGGTTATCATTTTTGCCGGAGTGGCATTGACAACAGTAGGTTGGGTAGGCACTTTCAATGGAACCGGCATGATGGCTATTTTGGAATCCCAACCCATTGGATACATAGGTCTATTTCAAGCCTACCTGCTAATGTCTTGCTTTGGTATTGTATTGTGGATGGCTTCTTACGGGAAAGAAACGAGAATATGGCATATTGCGGGATTTCTTGCACATTCCGCACCGTTAGCTGCCAATATAGTTTTTTGGGATCTGATTGGAAGCTACGGAATTCCTCACACTGGGATAATACTTCACATTACGTTCATGATTATTCAGGCGATTTCTTATATATTCTATGAGCCGAGAGTGCAGGCAAATACTGCCTAACACTTGAGCACTTAAAACTGGAGGACGTATTTCACGGCAAAGGAAAAGTAAAACTCCACAAGATCATCGAGATGAAATTGCGGTGGGCACACAAGAACGACAAAGAAAAAGAATAAAAAACCGGCTACCCCCCCACTCTTTCCCCTAAAACCGACACCATTTAAGCTCCTTTCCGGAGCTTTGTTTTAGTTAATCTACAACACCAAATACCAATAAAATTTAAACTCGCATTAGCAGCAAAAAAGTTTCTGGGTCTGCATTGCTCTATTGAAAATGTGCAGATTTTCAGTACTTTAGACCAGTAATTATAAGGTGTATAAACGGCATATGCTCTTTATACATACGTTAGCAAAAATTAATAATGAAAATAATATTTCTTAGCATATTATTATTTCTTTCTGTTGTAGTCATCTATGGTCAAACCCATGATAGCCATTTTGAACAAGGAATTAAGCATGTTAATAATAATAAATATGATTTGGGACTTGCCGAATTTGAAGAAGCATATTCATTAGACCCTGAATCATGTGAGGCTTATAATAATATATGTTATACTCTGTATTTAAAAAATATGCTTGAAGAGTCTTCAAAAAAAATAGAATTAGGGATTGCTAGGTTTCCTAATCATTTTAATTTTTATCGACTTAAAGGCATGATTTATTATGATAAAAGGGAATATAAAAATGCTATAAAGCTTTTCACTAAAGCAATAAATAAGAAGCCTAATCTTGAAGATCTATATCTTAGAAGGGCTCAATCATATATTGAGTTTAAGAAGATTAAGAAGGGGTATAAAGATGCAAAAAAAGCTCTCAAAATCAACAATCAAAGTTTCAAAGCTCTTAAATTTTTAAGGTATTATGCCGGAGAACTAAGAAAAATTGAAGAAGTAATTTTTTATGAAGCAAAATATTATAGGTTAAGTGTAGAAAAAAAGAAATACTCAAATATATCAAGTTACTTGGACTGTGAAATAGGTCAGTTAGCTGTTTTAATGAGTGGAGAAACTCTAAAAGAATATGAAAAGAGTATTGGTAAAAAATTGTTCGAGAGACATGCTTACGGTGAATTTCACAAACAAGATGAACTTATTTCTGAGTTAAGAAAATCAATTATAAATTATCCTAATTCTTCATTTATTCATAGGGTTTATATCTTTCACCTAATAATCACAAATGCTCTTAATAATGATATAAATATTCTTGACAAGGCACTTAGTCTTAACCCAAATCTATATACTATTATGATGCAAAAGGCTATGATATTGTTGAGTCAAGCAGAATTTGATGAGTGTTATTTATTGTTAGATAAAGTACTTTCTATTAACAGAAATTATCATTTTGCTTATGTCATAAGAGCTGACATCAAAGCCAAAAGAGGACAATTTGATAGTGCCTTATTGGATTATGCTAAAGCAATTAGTTTGCACCCGAACTCTTCAGCTAATTACATGGGACGAGGGAATATGTTACTTCAGAAGGGGAAGTTTGAAAAAGCAATTTTAGATTTTAAAAGAAAAATAAATATAGATTCTTCAAATTATTTGCCTTACTACGGTTTAGGTCGGTGTTATTTGGGTCTGGATAAACCTGACAGTAGTATTTATTTCTTAACAAAAGCGGTGGCATTAAAACCCGGAAATATTTCTAATTTGCACTATAGAGGAGAGGCATATATGAAACTAAAAGATTATAAAAATGCTATTTCAGATTATTCTAAATGCATAGATATTTCATCTGGTGATCCACCGCGTTACAATGCTTTAAGAGGAAAGGCTTATTTATTAAACAAAAACTATTCTGAAGCTATTAAAGATTTGGAAATTGCAAATAATTATAAAGAAAGTTCATTTATAACAAGTCGGATAGGCTATTGTTATTATAAAATTGATTTTAATGATGACAAGGCAATTACTTATTTTGAAAGAGCCATTTATCTGGATTCAAATCTTGTAGGTTCATATGCAAACTTAGGTTGGGTTTATTATTTAAGGAATGATTTTGATAAAAGCATAATTTATTCGAAAAAGGCGATAGCCAAGAAAGAAGACAATACCACTGCTGGATATAACTTGGCGCTAGCAACTTTAAGATTAAATAAGTTTGAAAAATCAAAAGAGATTTATAAAAAATATGCCGCAATTAATTTAAAGCTTAGAGATGAAATTAGCCTTGGAGCCATTAAAGCCTTGGATGATTTAAAAGAGAGAAAAATTATGGAGTCTGAAGTTACTTATATTATAGAAAACATACTAAAATAAGATTACACTGTACGTCTTCAAACCAAATAGTAAAAACTTTTGCTAACAAAAGATAAACTGTATTAAAACGCAGTTTAGCTGGAATGTTAGCGCATATTAAAAATGACAACAGAGACATCAAAAGTGACGATACATATGGTTTCAAGTCTTGACGGCTTCATAGCCAAGAAGGACGGAAGCGTTTCATGGATGAAATCGACAGACACTTATGAACAAGGTGTAACATTAACTGATGAATATATTGTGGAATTTCTTAAATCAATTGATTGCTACGTGATGGGTTCACGAACCTATGAACATGCATTAGAACTTGGCTGGCTATATGATGAAGTCCCAGTTTTTGTGATAACCAATAGAAACCTGACAACAAACAAAGAAAATGTTGAATTCTACTCTGGTGATTTGGAAAAGCTTATCAACGGTAGACTTAAATCAAATCACAAAAACATTTGGATGGTTGGAGGAGCTGTACTAACTAAAGAATTTATACGACTGAAATTGGCGGATGAAATAGTTATATCAATAATGCCTATTGTTCTGGGTGACGGAACATTATTCTTTGACTATATAGGTCAAGAACAATCACTACATCTTAAAGATGTAACAGCATTTAAAGACGGAATGGTAGAATTGACATATGAAATAATTAAATGATTAAAACATGCGCTAACAATGTGTAAAACTGCATTAAAACACATTTTACACTAAACGTTGTGTTTAACAGAGGTCTTGTCATTTTCAAATTGTTATGAAAAACAATTGATCACCAATTTTATCATCTTCATTCCTAATTGATTCTTAAGGAATTTTTAAAACTGTTTGAATCAATAACACTAAGTAATTTTTTCTTTAGTTGCTGCCTGTTTTGAAACGGAGATTCCTTAAAAAGGAACGCACATTGTTGTTCCAATTCGTCATCAAGTCTTGATTCAAATTGAGGCAACAGTTGGTATATCTTTTTCGTGTAATCCGTATTGTACAATAAGTTATCAGGATCTACTATTCCTTGATCGATAAAAGCATTTGCTTTTTTACTACAGCGACAAGGATTTTTCTTATTTACAAGACCACACTTGTTATTCATAAACTGCGCCAATTGATGCCTTGTTCTACTTAATTTCTTGCGATAATTGCTTTTTGATATTGAAAAAATTTCAGCTCCAAGTTCATGATCAATTTCAAAGATTTCGCCCAGTACATAAATCAACCTTTGCTCTCTATCAAGACACAACAACATTCCTGCCGTGCAACTATATTTAATTTCATTCAGGATG
>JAESTI010000254.1 GCA_016763665.1 Bacteroidia bacterium
ATAAAAGGAAAGGATTTTCCTAACAAGAAAGAGCAATACTAAATTGATCCTACCTTTTCCTCTGTCTTCTTTTAACGTATAGTTTTAGTACCTCTTCATCACTCAAAACCAAATATTCTTGCTTCTTTTCTTTTAACTCCTTTTCATACATTTCCCTGAACTTTTTTGTCAGTTCAGTTAGAAGATGATCTCTGGCTTCATAAGGAGTTTGGCAATCCAACCTTGGTACCTGAAAGGTTTTACCATCTTTAATAGCAACCATAGTTGCATAGCAAGTATTGGTTTGCCTTAATGTATTAGCAGTAATGTTAACACTAAAAAGCTCAATTTTAACTACCATTGAACTTCTTCCTACCCAAATTACCTTTGCTTGAAAAGTAAGTAATTCACCCACCTCAACAGGTAATTTGAAGGATATGGTATCAATTGCAGCAGTTATGCATCCTGTACCGGCATATTTACTACCACAAACATAGGCTACCTTGTCTATAAAGCTCATGATGGTACCCCCATGAACTTTCCCTGAGAAATTAGCCATTTCCGGAGTCATTAACTCCGTCATTACAATTTCCGATTCTTTAACGGTTTTGGTATCTGGCATAACTTATGAACGAATGGTCCTAATATACGAATGAGTACAAATAATACTAATATTATACTAATCTACGAATAACAAATGGCTTATAGAACTAATACAATAATCAACGAATACACCAATACACGATTTTCGAATACACGAATCTTTACAATCGATAAACAAGCCCTAACCATCCACCTTCTTGCATGGTACGGGTTATTCTGTAATCTGCTTTGACATCCCCTCTATAAAATTTGCCCCTACCTCCTTCTTTACTTATCAAATCTAAGAATCCATACGAGAACATTATTCCAGGATTCAAAGCTACTTTTTTGGTTATTTTGATATCAGTACTAACTCTTACTATAGCAGCTGCTGAAATCGTGGAAAAACTGGGCGTCAAATCAAAGTTTTGGCCATTTTTTATAAAGTCATTGGCTAAAGGATAATTTCCATAAGCCAAACGAACATATGATGCCATTAATCCAATTTCAAGATTCATAACGTAATCTATTGTATAACGATACATAAAAGGTACGTCAATGGTATAGATATCCATCTTCCTTTCAAAATCATCTCCTAAAAAACCAGGGCCATATTTTTGCTGATATTGTGCTAATAATATTTCCAGGCTATAACCCGTGTGTATTGTATTGTATTGTGTTGATGTAAGATTATACCTGATCAAAACACCATAATGCGGTGCAAATGACCACAGGAAGGATACTTCAGGATCAGATTTAACATTTTGGTTTAATATCCAGGTATTCGCATAACCACCTTTTGCGCCTAATGTCAATTTTTGTCTTGAATAACAAGAAATGCTTATGATCAACAGAAGAAATAGAGGAATTAATGATCTTCTCATCAGTAATGAGTGCAGTTCAGCAAGATTGATTTAATTATGATAAATCTTTTCTATTTTGCGAAATTTAGCAAAAAAAAACCCAAATTTTAATAGTTTACTTTAAAAATCTATATTTGTGGCATTACAAATACGCTTGAAAATTTGATATTTTATGAGTAAAATTTTAGAAAACAAAACAGCCTTAATTACAGGAGCATCCCGAGGAATTGGAAGAGGAATTGCAACAAAGTTTGCTGAGCAAGGAGCTAATATTGCCTTTACATATCTTTCGTCAGAAGAAAAAGCCAAAGCATTAGAATCAGAATTAAATGCTCAAGGTATTAGAGCAAAAGGATATAAGTCTGATGCCGCAAAGCTTGACCAGGCAGAAAGTTTGATTAATACTGTATTAGAAGATTTTGAAGGTTTAGACATCATTGTTAATAATGCTGGAATAACCCGCGATAATTTACTGATGAGAATGAGTGAAGAGCAGTGGGATGAAGTAATGGAAGTAAATCTTAAATCCATTTTCAATGTTACGAAAGCTGTTCAAAGACATTTTTTAAAACAAAGAGTCGGGTCTATTATCAATATAACATCAATAGTCGGAGTTCAGGGAAATGCGGGACAATCAAATTACGCTGCTTCGAAAGCAGGGATTATAGGTTTTACAAAATCTATAGCCAAAGAACTGGGCTCAAGAAATATACGGTGTAATGCCATTGCCCCAGGATTTATTGCAACAGAAATGACGGCAGACCTAGACGAAAAAGTCTTGGAACAATGGACACAAATGATTCCTTTAAAAAGGCCGGGTTCAACGGATGATGTTGCTCACCTCGCTATGTTCCTAGGTTCTGATATGTCGACCTATATTACTGGGCAGGTAATTAGTGTTTGTGGTGGAATGCTCAGTTAGTTATCGCCTTATTACCTTTTAGGCTCAAATTAAAATTTAAGAGAGTACCTATTATATATTTAGGAACTCAACTAAATTATAGGATTTTTAAAAAAATATTCAATTTTCAAAAAGCAATGCTCAATATTCAATAAAAGAAAATTGATATAGACTATCAATATATATAGCTAAAAGTAATAAAGATGGCTCAAAAAATGAGAATTGAGCATTGAAAATTGAACATTGAGAATTTCTTTATATTATTTGTCATAGTTTTTTTCATTAGCATGTTCTATTTATATGCAAATCTCAGCCTCATCACAATTTAGTAACAGGTACCCCCTCTTCGATTTTTGATTGAGTCCCTTTTATCTTCCCAATCATATATACGAATCCAAGTATTGACAGCATTATCAAAAATGGTTCAATAACTAGTCTATGTCTTGTTTCTACGTAAAAAATTGATTGCAAAACAGACAAAGCAATTGGGTATGAAAGTAAATACAAACTATATTTTTTAAATACAATTATCCCAGCAATAGCAAAAAGTAGAATTATAATATAATATAACTTATACATTGCAATAAACTGTTTCATAGTATTGCTGTACTCTATCCCTATTTGAGATCGAAACCACCAAAAGTTTTTCATTTTCACTACAAACATTTTCATTACTTGAGCAGGATCTTCATTTAATATCTTCAAATACTTATGCATAAAGAAGTCATTACGCTCTATTATTGATATTTGTCTAATGGTGGCACGATCATCCTCAGTTAAGACATGAAGATAATTTTCACCTGATATTAAATGATTTCCTCCATCAGAATCATATAATGATCCCTTCCATATAACTTCTCCGGTTGTTGAGGTTAAAGCAATTCGATTGTAAATCCCATAATTCCTTATCAACCATGGAGTAAGAATTATTGATGCTAACATAGCAACAAGCGATAGCTTTTTTATTGCTCCAAACAAGGTATCGTTTTTAACTACTAAGATCACAAATGGAATTATGGCTGAAACTATGGTGGCTCTATCCAGAATGCCTATACCGGTAACCAATCCTACACAAATTAGTTTTCTGAAGGAAGGATTTTCAAAATATTTAAAAGTGCAATAAATTATCAATAAAGGGAAGAACATATCAAGTACAAAAGGATGTATACTTATAATTGTATGATACCCAATTCCCGGATGGAGCAAATACACACAAACTGCCCAAAAAGAAAACTTACTAAATTGTGTACTGTTAAATTCAGATAAAGGAATGAACTTATTTAAGGTTGTAAAAACACTATAAAGTAAGTAAGCAGTAAAAGATGTAATTAATATCTGAAATACAGAGACAAGGAGATAGTTAACCCCAGCTACTTTAAAGATCAAGAACTGTATAAATGCAAAAATTGGAAATGTAAAATTGTAGTTGTTTAAACCTCTGTGTGCTATTTTGAATTCACCAGTATTAAGTAAATTCAATGCTATTTCGGTATCTTCCCAGGTAACATATTCAGTAATAAAAAAAGCGGAGAAAAGAAATTTAGCTAGAAAAACCGACCATATGACAATATGAAGTCTTATGGGAAACGACATATTATTAAAAACTTGCTAAAATTGCAGGAATCATTTTTCTTTTAGCAATATCAGCGCAACCTAGAATGCCAAACCGAACTTTTGACATATTGTTAAATCAGTTTACAATTTCAACTAATTCCACATCGAAAATCAGTGTAGCGGATGGGGGAATTGAATTTGGAATACCATTAGGACCATAAGCAAGATGAGATGGAATTATCAATGTAGCTTTTGTCCCTGCATTAAGCAAAGCAATGCCTTCATCCCAACCTTTTATAACTTTCCCTTGCCCTATAGGAAACTCAATTGGTTCACCTCTATCATATGAGCTATCAAATATTTTACCATCTAAAAATCTGCCTGCATAATGTACTTTTATCAATTGTCCTTGTTCCGCTTTATTTCCCGCTCCCTCTTCTGTAATGATATAGTGTAATCCTGTTCCGGTTTCTGTAGTTTCTAAGTTATTATCCTTCAGATATTTCAGCATGGCTTGTTTTTCCTCTGAGACATTTTCCTTGTTTTTTTCGACAAGTTTTTCCTTAGTGTCCTTGATCTCTTCTTTTGACATTTTCCCATCATCTGATTCATTTCCACATCCTAGTAATATTGTTAAGCAGCCAATAATTATCCAATTAAAGTTTTTCATGTTTTAATCCGTTTGATTTAATTGATCTTTATATTCAGGTAATAAACTGATTATTTTGCTTACTGTTTC
>JAESTI010000255.1 GCA_016763665.1 Bacteroidia bacterium
CTCGTTTTCTTAGGTAATGGTGGTATGATTGGGGATACAGCAGATTTTTCAGGTATTGGTTTTGATTTTAATCACTACAATGAGTTTGCCTTAGGATTAAGTTTTGGAGAAAAAGAATTAACTATCGGGGGAAAATTAAAATTACTACAAGGGCTAAGTAACATGTATACTGAAAATAGCAATTTTACTTTATATACAGATGCATCCGCTTTTTCATGGACTGCTAAAGCAGATTATAAAATGAATTTTTCAGGGCCTGTGTTTAATAGAGATACAACGGAAACATCATCGACAGATGCCATAATGAATTACTTTTCAAACCAGGACAATCTGGGCTTTGCTGCCGATATTGGGATGGTATACAGACCAAATTCCAGGGCATTAATAACTGCAAGTTTGTTAGATATAGGATATATTAAATGGTCTTCACAAGTAACAAATGTGTATAATTCAGGTGCGCAGTATACGTTTGAAGGAATAAATGTAAACGATTTCTTCTCAGATTCCAGTGGTTTTAGCCCTTCTACATTAGCAGATAGTCTTTATAATCTGTTTAGTCCTGATACATCTAATGATGCCTATACCACTAAATTTGCACCAAAGCTACTATTTAGTGGTATGTATGACCTTACTTCGAGAAACAGGTTTGGGATATTGTTTGCAAAGGAATTCGGTAAAAATGCAAGGCCGCTTACCTTATCATTGTCTTATTACAGAAGATTGTTCAGAGTAATCAACACAGGATTTGTTTACACAATTCAAAACAATAATTATTTTACACTAAGTAATTTAGGATTAGGAACCACTTTAATATTAGGTCCATTGCAAACATTTTTCATTGCTGACAATGTATTCTCTTTCTTTAAATTCGCAGCATATCACCCCGATCCAAAATCAAGCGTTTATTTACCAATTCCCAAAGAAGCAAATACATTTACTTTTTCATTCGGTCTAAACTTTGTTTTTTAACATAAATCTATAAATAAATAAAACTAATATGATTATGAAACGAACATTAAAAATTCTACCCATTGCCTTGCTAATAGGTGTGGCAATGTCCTCGTGTACGGTGCACAAGGCATCAAAAACACCACAGCACATTACTTTGGCACCTCTTGAAAGACATCAGTATACAATTACAGATGACTTAACAGCAGAAGTGACCATAAGGCAAATTCTTGGTCTTTTCACTACACCAAAGGTAAAATATGGAAGCATCAAGGAAAGAGTATATTATGCTGGTATACCAATTGACAAAATTGACAATGCAGAAGCATTAGTTACGTACAAAATGATCATGGAAAATCCTGATCTTGATTTCTTGGTAAGTCCAAGGTATGAAAAGAAAATTTCCAAAGCCATTTTTGTTAAATCGACTCATATAAAGTTGAGAGCCAAAGGTATCAAGATAAAAGGTGGAGATATTCAAAAGAGCTTAAACAAGTAGCCAAAATTCTAGTTACTAATTGAAATCACTCAGTTATTATCACATTATGATAAATAGCAGAAGAGTTAATAGGAACCCATACACATATTGTTAATGTCTGTTCGTTCAATAATCATATTAGTTGTAATCAGTTGTTTAGTATCGTGTAAATCATACTACACGCAAATACCAAGCACTCCTATTAAAATTGCTGCTTTAGGTGAAGATAATTTTGTAAAGATCCGAAACTTAAGTGCTGAAATAACCATTACTAAGTATTTTGGATTTATTAAGGTCCCGCGAATTAGCACCGGGGCCATTCATATGGAAAGGTTTATTATTAAACGAAAAAAGGGTAAGCCTGTTCAGAAATTAGAAGAAGGAGAGGCATATGCCGTATATACACTTATCAATCAACACCCAGAATTAGATTTCATAGTTAATCCAAATTTTACCAGAACAGTTACTTCTACCTTCTTTTCAGAAGTAACTACTGTAACTTGCCATGCAACTGGTGCGAGAATAAGAACTGATAGTGAAAGAGAACCAGATAAGGATTTCGATGGTGTTTTTGATTTTGAAGATGAATGTCCGGAAACTTTTGGTTTAAGGCAATTCAAGGGATGCCCAGCTGATTCAACAGCAGATGCTGATCAAGATGGAATTGTAGATTTTCGAGATGATTGTCCTGATGTTGCAGGACTTAAAAAATACAGCGGTTGCCCCGATAGTGATGGGGATGGTATAATTGACAAGAAGGACAATTGTCCAGAGATCGTTGGAACCTGGGAAAATCAAGGTTGTCCTGAGATAATAGTGAAGACACCAGAAACAAAAATGGAAATAACCAGGGATATTAAAAAAGTAGAATTAAAAAAGGAAGAAAAAGAAGTTCTTAAAACTGCCTTCAATAATTTAGAGTTTGAGTTTGGAACAGCTACAATAACTATTGAATCTATTCCGTCTTTGGAAATACTTGCAAATCTAATTTTAAAAAATCCTGAATATAAATTATACGCAGCCGGTCATACCGATAATGTTGGATCCAAAAAAGCAAATTTGAAATTATCTCAAAATAGAGCAGATGCTGTGAAAAACTTCCTTATTAATAAAGGTATTAAGCCAGAAAACATAATTACAGTAGCATATGGTGAAAAATACCCAATAGGATCTAATGAAACCGAAGGAGGCAGGGCAAAAAATAGAAGAGTTGAACTGATTATCATTCAATAGCTAATCTTTCCATTTACAATTAATTAACTTTTCTATTTGACTGATTTTGTATATTTTTGGCATCTAATTTGTATTATTAGATACAATCAAAAAACAAACTTAAAATTTAAGGTATGAAACGTTCTATATTCTTTTCCATTTGCCTGATCGCATTAATAGTAGTTTCTTCTCCCCTTACCAAAGCAGGTGGCAATCTTAGAGTAGGTGATGAAGCTCCCGAATTAGTGCTTAACGATCCTGAAGGAAATCCAATATCACTTTCTTCATTAAAAGGTAAAATAGTATTGATAGACTTTTGGGCATCATGGTGTTTTCCATGTAGAAAGGAAAATCCAAATATTGTAAGGCTCTATCATAAATTTAAAGACAGTAACCTAAAGGATGCTGATGGATTTGTTATATATAGTGTTTCCCTTGATAAAGCAAGAGGAACTTGGTTAAGAGCCATTGAAAAAGACAAATTAGACTGGGATACTCATGTAAGTGATCTAGGAGGATGGGGATCAAAAGCCGCATCCACTTATGGAGTTAAAAAAATCCCTACTACCTTTCTCATTGACCAGAATGGAAATATCATCGCGAAAGATTTAAGATTAGATGAACTTGAAAGAACGCTAGATGAGCTTGTAGTTAACTAATCCGCTATTTTTACATACGATATAAAATAAGCCCCCTTTTTAGGGGGTTTTTTATGACATTTTGGCGCTAAAACCTAACTGGCAATAATTTTGATATGAAACAAGGGAAATTTACAATACCGTTTATGGGCAAGAAAAAGAAAACAAATAAGAATATGAATGAAGAAAATATGGCTCAGGAAGTCAAAGAAGATGTGGACTTGGAAAAAGATCAGGAAACTAATCTTTCAAACGATTCTGAAATCAATGCCGAGCACAGTAAAGAAACAGATGAAAAGTTATCAGATTTAACAGAAGAAGAAAAATTGAACAATGAGAAAAAGGAAATACAAGACAAGTATTTGCGCCTTTACTCAGAATTTGATAATTACAAGAAAAGAACAACGAAAGAAAGGATAGACCTTTTTAAAACCGCCAATCAGGAAGTATTAAGTGTTTTGTTACCCGTTTTAGATGATCTGAATAGAACCATCGCCTCATTTGAAAATATTTCAGATCCAGATTCTATGAAGGAAGGAATTGATCTAGTTTATAACAAGTTCATAAATATTTTGGAGCAACAAGGATTAAAGGAAATTGAAGCCATCGGAAAGGAATTCAACACAGACTATCACGAAGCAATTACCAAAGTTCCCGCAAAAAATAAAAAAGATAAAGGGAAGGTAATTGATGTAATTGAAAAAGGTTACTTCCTAAATGAAAAAGTACTTCGTTATGCTAAAGTTGTTGTAGGAAGCTAGTATTGCATTTAAGATTTAATTAAGATTAGATGTCGAAAAGAGATTATTACGAGGTTTTAGGGGTTTCCAATTCAGCTAGCGAACAGGAAATCAAAAAAGCTTACAGGAAATTAGCGATCAAATACCATCCTGACAAAAACCCGGGAGATAGTGCCGCAGAGGCTAATTTTAAAGAAGCTGCAGAAGCATATTCTGCATTAAGCGATCCACAGAAAAAGCAACGCTACGATCAATTTGGCCACGCAGGAGTTGGAGGAGCCGCAAGCGGAGGTTTTGGTGGAATGGGTGGTGGCATGTCTATGGACGATATTTTTGAGCACTTTGGAGATATCTTTGGTGGAGCACATCCGTTTGAATCTTTTTTTGGCGGTGGAAGAAGTAGCAGAACCCGAACTAACCGCGGTTCAAACCTTAGAATAAAGCTTAAATTGAATTTGAGTGAGATCGCAAATGGCGTTGAGAAAAAAATAAAGGTAAATAAGCATGTAATTTGTAATGCTTGTGAAGGATCTGGTGCAAAGGATGCAAGCGCTAAGAAAACTTGTAATACTTGTAATGGTATTGGACAAGTATCCCAGGTTACCAGTACATTTCTAGGTCAGATGCAAACAACAACTACCTGCCCGTCTTGCCACGGACAAGGTGAGATGATCTCAGATTTTTGCACTACATGTGGCGGGGAGGGACGAACTCGTGATGAATCGGTAGTAAGTGTTAACGTTCCAGCAGGAGTTGCTGATGGGATGCAGTTATCCTTAAGCGGTAAAGGGAATGCCCCTCAAAGAGGTGGTGTTGCGGGTGATCTTTTAATTTTAATAGAAGAAGCTGATGATGATGTATTGAAAAGAGATGGCACTAATGTGATCTATGATCTTTATGTAAGCTTTACTGATGCAGCCTTAGGTACAAGTGTTGAAATACCTACAATAGATGGTAAAGCTAAGATCAAAATTGAACCTGGGACTCAAAGTAGGAAAATTTTAAGATTAAAAGGAAAAGGGTTACCGGAAATAAATTCTTATGGAAAAGGAGATCAACTTGTTTATATAAATATTTGGACTCCTAAAGAACTCTCTAAAGAAGAGAAGAATTTGCTTGAAAAGCTTAAAGACTCTAAAAACTTTCAACCTAACCCCTCCCGACACGACCGAGGGTTTTTTGACAGAATGAAAGAATACTTTGGGGTATTTTGTGTATAATTAAAAATGAAAATGCTAATATACTAATGAATCATATGATACCAATAACAAATACTTATATACGAATAGCTTATAATAAATAATTTATAGGCGAATAGCTCGTATAATAACTAGCTTATAGAACTAATACACGCATTTACTAGTACACGAATCAACGAATATAACAATACACGAATTCCCGAGATGCTATCAATCAATAATGTAACGAAACAATATGCTAATCATTTAGCACTTGATGACATTTCCATCGAAGTTCCTTCGCAAAGTATTTTTGGATTACTAGGCCCAAATGGAGCAGGCAAAACCACTCTAATTCGCATTATCAATCAAATTATTGGTCCTGATAAAGGAGAAATACTGTTTTCTGGTACTCCCTTATCGCAAAAGCATCTGTACGAAATTGGCTATTTACCTGAAGAACGTGGTTTGTATAAAAAAATGGAAGTTGGAGAGATCGCACTTTACCTGGCTCAACTTAAAGGGTTAAGTAGAAGCGAAGCGATGGAAAAGATCAAAGATTGGTTTGTGAAATTTGAAATACAAGGATGGTGGAAAAAGAAAATTGAGGAGCTATCTAAAGGAATGCAGCAAAAAATTCAATTCATTATTACGGTTATACATGATCCTAAGCTAATAATACTTGATGAACCATTTACCGGATTTGACCCAATTAATACCAAAATAATTAGAGATGAAATTTTACGATTGAGAGAAAACGGTGCAACAATTATCCTTTCAACTCATAGAATGGAGTCAGTTGAAGAATTGTGTGACCATATTGCATTGATCGATAAGTCAAAAAAAGTATTGGATGGCGCAGTTTCTGATCTAAGAAAAAGCTATAGAACTAATTTGTATGATATAGAATTCAAAGGCAATTTACCTGATTTAAGTGCGCACAATGACAAATTAGAGATAATTGGTCATTCTAATGGAGAAATGTCGAAAGTTAGGATCCGAATTAAAAATGAAGAATACAAAGTGAATGACCTATTAAATTCTTTCATACCGCATGTACAAGTAAATTCATTAAACGAGATCATACCAAGTATGAATGATATATTTATTTCAAAAGTAAGTAATAAGGAACTATCAGAATTAATTAATGAACAAGATTCTACTCATAATAACTAGAGAATACATTACCAGAGTTAGGAAAAAGTCATTTCTAATAATGACCTTTTTAGGCCCATTATTAATTACAGGTCTATATGGTTTAGGTATATGGATGGTAGTTAATGATATAGATACAGATGAAGTTAAAAAAGTAGCGGTAATTGATGAAAGTCGACTTTTTTATACAAAATTACAAAACAGTAGAAGTATAGAATTTCTATTTATTGAAGAAAATTTTGAAGATGCGAAAGGTTCATTAATTTCCGGATCAATAGATGATTATTATGGCATATTACATATCCCTAATATTACTATCGATAATACAGAGGGAATAAAAATTTATTCAAACAGCCAACCCAATATTACAATTGTCAATTATATCGAAAAACAATTAGAAAGTATAATTGAGGATGGGAAATTGAAAGTAGCAGGGATTGACAAAGAGATCATAGAAAATATAAAAACCAATATAAAAATTGGGACTATCAAGCTAACTGCTTCCGGCGAAGAAGAAGAAAGCAATGCTGCAGCTGCTCTTGGTGTTGGATTATTTGGAGCATTGCTGATCTATTTTTTCATTTTTCTATATGGCATACAAGTAATGCGGGGAGTTTTAGAAGAAAAAACAAGCAGAATTGTAGAGA
>JAESTI010000256.1 GCA_016763665.1 Bacteroidia bacterium
GTCGTATAAAGACATAACATGAACCAATACATTTTCTATAGAAACAGGAGAGCCAATAGGAATTTCGGTTAGGTTGGTGTTTTTTATTTGCTTGCCATCTACCAAAATAACAAGGCCGGAGCCTATTGCTTCCATTTTGGTGCCTTTGGTAATTAAAAGTCCGGTATCTTCTCCTAGGCCAATGCCAAGCATACTTGGGTTAGTAGCGCATGCTTGTATCAGCCTTCCAATTCTTCCTCTTTTTACAAAATGAGTATCAACAATTACATTTTTGATAAATCCAAACCCACCGGTTATTTGCACACTTCCTTTAAGAAGTGATTCTTTGCTGCTTCCTTGATAGATCATGTTATCTGATGATGCTGCGGCTCCTGCTGAAGTTCCGGAAATTAACAATCCTTTATCATCATTATACCTTCTTTGTAATGTTTCAATAAACCCAGTTCCACCAAGAATTGAAGTGAGTCTCAATTGATTTCCACCAGTGAACCAAATAATATCAGCTTTTTCAACTCTATCCACAATTCTCTTACTATTGGCAGTTTCACGAGCCTGGATATTCATTATATGGACATCAGCAGCATTAAGCTGACTAAATGCCAAAATATATTCTTCGCCAACCTGTTCAGGAATTACCGAAGCAGTTGTAACAATTTCAATAGTGGATTTTTCCTTTTTAGGAGATTCGGCAAGAATTCTTTTAAGGATACCTAACTCAAAAAAATTAAGGTTGGTTATCTGAGAATAGGTGGGGTCACTAAGTGTTCCTTTATCTACATTACCACCAATTATAACCAGCTTGCCTTTCGGATGCATCACAAAAATTTTGGGGTAAATATAAAAACAATAAGGTTAGTAGTTACCAACAGATTATTAACACTTGATAAATATAAATCACAAGGGAAGTCAGGCTGAGCGGAGTCGAAGTATGTACGGTCTATGCTTCGACTCCGCTCAACATGACCTTGGTTTTTAGTTACTGGAATTTTAATGGTTACCCAATAATAATGATCTCCTTCTTCTTAAAAAGAGGTTTTGCTTTTCTGCCTTTCACTCCCTTCAATTTGTACCTGTGAGACTTTCTCAACTTCCAATAACTCGGAACCCATTTGTATCCTTCAGGCATTGGTTTCCAGTAACCTTCTATGAGATCATAGTCATGTTTTGGTTTAGAATATTTACCATTAACCCAAAAATACTTTTGTGCTTTTTTATTCCAGGTGTAATGTCCTGATAACCAAATCCAATCCGGTTTTGGAGACGAAGCTGGTTTTACACCTCTTTCTGGTGGAGGAGCTAATTTTTGAGGGATTACCTGTGCCTGACCATAAACAAAGGAAAAACAAACAATGATTGTAATAAGAATTTTTGTAGTTTTCATATTCATCCTAACGAAAAATAACTGAAAATTATATTACAAAGATAGAAAATATGATGCGCTAAGTAGGGTTATTTGAACAAATGAAGCTTTTGGCATCACCTGCTTGTTTGTGAAGACACAAACAAGTGCAGAAAGTCCCCTCTTGAGAGGGGATTTAGGGGTGTGTCATTAAGTTAAGAGTGTAGCCAATTAGTAATCACTATAATATATTTATTTTGAATATTGAACAAGGATTAACGATTTTTGATTTTAGAAATGTAATTCCTTCATAAATCAAAAACCACACTGGTGCATTTCTTGATATTCCCTTTCTAATTCCTCATATTTGGTATAATACTACTTTGATAAAAATGAAATACCATATCAGAAAAGCTCTTATAAATTTTATTTCATCCTGTATATTGCTGATTTTAAGCTTACCTGCAATTTCTCAACAATACCACTTTCGCAATTATAGTGTTCAGGATGGGTTAATCCAATCCCAAATTACTTCCATGATCCAGGATAGCAGGGGCTATTTGTGGCTGGGAACTTACGAGGGGTTATCAAGATTTGATGGGGAAAGATTTAAAAATTATACCAAAGATGATGGACTTCTGAATCCAATGGTTACTTCAGTATTTGAAGATAGCAAGGGCAATATTTGGATCGGTTCAAGAGCTGGAGTATCAAAATTTGACGGAATAAATTTTACAAACTTTACCTCTCAAGATGGGCTGATTAAAGGAGGGATCTTTAAAATATTTGAAGATAGTAAAGGTAATTTGTGGTTTGTAGCACAACATAAGGGTATTTCATTGCTTAAAGGAGAATATTCAAAAAATACCGATTCGATTTTTCAAAATTTCAACATTAAAACTGTTAATAGGTATTGGCATCATTTCCCTATTGTAGAGGATGGAATGGGGGATATCTGGTTTGGAGGAGCGGGAAATGATGAAGGATTATTCCAATATGATGGTTCAACTTTAAAACAATTTTCTGTAAAAGAAGGGTTACTTTCAAATAGGATCAGTGACATAATTAAAGACAGTTTTGAAAATCTTTGGATATCTACAAATCTAGGAATTTCAAAAATTAATCTCAAAATGAATAAAACCACTAGTAAGAAAATTCTGTTTGAAAATATTATTGGGGGAGAAATATTTTGTCCATTGTTAGATAAACTTGAGAAATATGGCATAAACCGGATATTTGAAGACCAAAGTAAAAATATTTGGTTTTTAACAGAGTAAAAAATTGCAAAATGGAACTTGAAGCAACCCAGCCAGTCAGAAGTGTTTTCATATAGTTTAAAAAACTATGAACATACTGCATGCTATCAGGCAGAAAATGGAATAATTTATTTTGTAACGGCTGATGGATTTGTGATTTATGATTCGAAAAATCCTCCCAGAGCTACATTTAACCACAATAAAGATCCGATTAAAGAAATAAAGGCTATTACCATAAAAAATGGTTTAACAAAAGTTAGGATTTATAAAAGTTTACTAGATAAAGAAGGCAATCTATGGCTGGGCCATAATGGTGCAGGTATTACAAAGTATAATAATGCTCCATTTCAAATGTTTACTAAAAAGGATGGTTTGCAGGATAATAACACTTGGTC
Source organism: Bacteroidia bacterium (assembly GCA_016763665.1). The sequence goes on from JAESTI010000256.1 coordinate 2,991, forward strand.
ATTGTTGGAAGATAAAAAAGGGTATATGTGGTTTGGTACTCATCATGAGGGTATTGTTAAATATGATGGAATTAATTTTAAAAAAATTTCTTTCCCGCTGGGGGAGGATTTTTTTGAACATCATGATGTATGTTCTATTTTGGAAGACAAAGATGGTGCTTTATGGCTAGGATATTCTGGTAATGTCGTCAAGATGAAAATAGAATCTAATAGTAACATAAATTTTAACATTTTATCTGCTGACAAATTGCCCTTTAAAAGTCGTGGAGGTATTTTTGCCTTACTACAGGATAAAAATAGTAATATTTGGTTTGGTCATTATAACAATGGATTGACATTATATCAGCCAAATGAAAAATTTGAAAACCAGTTTAAGCAAATTACTACTGAAGATGGCTTAGCAGGAAATGCTGTTAGAAAAATTATTGAGGATGCAAAGAGTAATTTATGGATCGCCACAAATGGCGGAGTTTCTGTTTATGATGGAAATAAATTTACAAATCTTACCACAAACCAAGGGTTGATCAGCAATAGGGTTAAGAATATACTGGAAGACAGATTGCATAATAAGTTTTGGATAGGAACGGAAGAAGGGTTGTCAGTATATTCGCCATCAGTTCTAAAAAATGTTAAAGGGAAATTTGATAATTACACTTTGAAAGACGGATTGAGTGGTAATTTTATTTACCTGATGATATTTGACGATGATAGAAATGTATGGGTTGGTACCAGCAGAGGTGTTGATAAAATAGTATTAGATGGCATTGGTAATCTGAAAAAAATCATAAACTATGGCGCTTTAGAAGGGTTTATGGGAGTTGAAACCAGTTTGAATTCAACTTGCAAAGATAGTAAAGGGAATTTATGGTTTGGAACAGTAAATGGGGTGGTAAAATATACTCCTAACCTGGATATTAAAAATGACTTAGAACCTCAAACATATATTACGGGGATAAAACTTTTTTTTGAAGAGGTGGATTGGGCAAGTGATACCATTGAATGGTGTAATGGAGTAACAAAATGGCATGGATTACCAGGACATTTGAATCTTCCATATGATAAAAATCATCTTACATTTGATTTTACTTCAATTAGCCTTACCATTCCAGAAAAGGTTAAATATCAATATAAATTGGAAGGGCTAGACAAGGGCTGGTCACCTTTTACCAATAAAACGGAAGTAACTTATTCAAAATTAGATCCCGGGAAATATGCTTTTAAGGTGAAGGCATGTAATGACGAGGGAATTTGGAATAAAGAACCAACTGTTTATTCATTTAGGATTGAATTGCCTTATTGGGAAACGGGGTGGTTTATGGGTGTTCAGGTATTGTTTTTCAGTATTATAATAGCAGCTACTTTGTTTTTAAGTCGTTCCGGTAAATATGAGAGCATTCTTACCATATTTGTATTTATTACCCTTTTCTTGGTATTTGATTATATCCAAAACCTTTGTGAACCGTTTTATGAAGCCTATATAGGTAGTGCTCCGTTAGTCAAAAGTGTGTTAAATCTGATGTTAGCAGCCCTCTTGCTTCCCGCCCAAAGATACCTTAGAAAAGTCCTACGTGGTAAAAGGCAAAAAGTAATTCATGAAAGACTAGATGACCTGGTATAGTATACAATAATTCCTGCTTGTTTGTGAAAACACAAACAAAGAAGTAAAGTCCCCTCTTGAGAGGGGATTTAGGGGTGTGTACTTATGACAATTTTTACCCTCCTTTCCACCTTCACAAACAAGTAGAAGATGTAAGCCTATTTGTTGACACACCCATAACATCCCCCTTACCCCCTTATAGAAAGCTACGGTGTACCCACATCTCTGTAAAGCATTAAAAATGAATATCGAACAAGGATTTTTGATTTTAGAATTTACTTCATAAATCTTAACTCGTTAATCCTTGTTCTTCAATCAATTGTATTTATGTTTTCGTTGTAAAATTATCATTTCAATA
>JAESTI010000257.1 GCA_016763665.1 Bacteroidia bacterium
ATTTACAATACTGAAGATACAGTTATCACTTCAGCTGATACCATATACCTGCCTCCAGATACTGTTTACATCTCCGAAAACCAACAAGAAGTTGTTGCATGCCCAGATACTATTATTGTAAAATTTCAGACAGAAGCAGTTCTTGCAGATAGTATTATGTGGGTTTTTGAATTTCCAGATGATACTATATCAGGTCACCCGGACTCCATAATTCGGGACACAAACATTATCAAAAAAGGTACATTCGGAACCTATGGAAGTCCTTTTCATACTTACGAAGGACCAGGATATTTTTCAGTAATGCAACAAGTTTATAATGGTTCTACAATTTGCGGTGATGTTGAATTAAACACCGATCTCATTAAGATTTCAGCTCTTGAGTCACGATTTGGAATTGATACATTACTTTTTTGTAAATCACAACCTGCAACATTTGCAGATACTTCTGTAAGTAATATTGATTTTAATTTATCTAAAGACAACTATATAAATCTTATTGAATGGGATTTGGAGATGGTACCAGTTTGGTATATGATAGAAGCGCTTTGATTTATCCTGAAAAATATGTTAATAGCTCATCTGGAAGGCAGTTTCATTTTGATTCTACAAGAAAAGCACCATTTACTCATGCATTTCAAAAAACCGGAGAGTTAAAAATTTCCCATTATGTTTACGATGACTTAGGTTGTGTAGATTCATCTTCGAAAAAAGTAGTAGTAAAAGGTACTGAAGTAAAGTTTGTTGCGGATACACTTATTGGTTGTGCACCTTTTACCGTAAACTTTACAGATTCTTCAACCGGAACAGATTCTATATATAGCTGGATATGGGATTTTGGAGATGGCCAAACTTCTATTAACCCCAATCCAAAACATATTTTTAACACTGCAGGACTATACAGTGTTAAACTTGCAACACTAAACAGGGATTACTGTACAGATACGCTTTTGATACCCAAGTACATCAAATGCCTTAAGCCTGCTCCTACATTTACCATTAAAGACGATGTAAAATGCACCAGTGAAGAATTCACTTTTGATCCTAAAAACACAACCGGTGAACGGTTAAAATACATTTGGATTTATGGTGATGGTTCTCATGAAATTTCCGATTCAACTGAGACCCTCCACAAATATCAAAACCCATCAGATATTTCTGATAGCACCTATACTGTAAAACTAATAGCTATTGACTCGTTGTACAAGTGCTTTGATTACTTCGAGAAAAATGTGGTTGTTGAAAGCCCAATTGCAGGATTTTCCGTGGACAAAAATGAGGGTTGCCTTCCTTTAGCTGTTCAATTTATTGATACTACTTTATCAAGATCACAAGCTACTTATTGGTGGTGGGATGTAGGTGATGGTAATACTTTTGAAGGAGCAGGAGCAGGACAGCAATTTCCTTTTAATGTGTATACTACACCTGGCATTTACGATGTTTCATTAAAAATTCTAAGTGCAGAGGGATGCACGTCAAGAGTCAAGTACGACTCTTTAATAATAGTAAAAGGTGCAAATATTAATTATACTGTAAAACCCGTTGCTGGTTGTCTCGATCTTAATGTGACTTTTAATTATACTACCGATAATCTAAATTCCTTAGATTCCTTAGATTTTGGTGATGGTGCCCCCATTATACAAATTGTATCAAATACGGTAATTAACCATACCTATACTTCTGCTCAAACTTTTAAACCAATAATAACTGTACGTGATGGTACTTGTAAAATTCCATTTACTTTAGACCTGATTTCGGCAGATAAATTAAATCTTAACTCTTATACTGACAGCGTAGTTTTCTGTAATCTTGGAACTTATCAATTTATTGATAAATCTTATAATGAACACCCTGGTTCTTATATTAATTCATGGCAATGGGAATTAGTTGGGGATACTGTTATTAATGACTCTGTAGCTTTATTTACAAAGACTAAACCTGGAGAATACCAGGTAATTCATACAGTAACCACTTCTTATGGATGCAAAGAGATCGATACAATAACTTTTACTGTTTTTAGCTTACCTGATATTGATTTAAGCTTGTCAGATGCCGAAAATTGTGTTCCTTTTACAGTAGATTTCAATGCAGATCTCACGAATGCATTTGATAGCACCTATGGCTTCTTTTCCTCATATTACTGGGATTTCGGAGATGGCTCCACATCAGATTCGAGCATTCAAATCTCTCATCTATATGAGGCTGGAGGAATTTATAACGCTGTATTTTACTTTTCATTATTTGATACAGTCCATAGTTATTTATATGATACCATTTGGAATAGTGTTGATTCCACCAAGATTGATGATATCGATACAACAAAAACCATTGATACAACTTATGTATGTAATTATGGGAAACAAAGCAATTCATCAATTACGCTTTATAAAATTCCCAATGCAGGTTTTACGATTGATACATTGATTACCGGAACTCTAAATCCATTCGTACAGTTTTATGACTCCAGCTTTGTGGATGAAAATATTTCCCACACTTGGTCATGGGATTTTGGTGATCCTGCTAGCGGAAACGATAATTTCACTTCAGAACTCGACCCTGAGCACCGTTATTCAGCTCCCGGTTATTATACGATAAGCCTAATTGTGAGGAATGCCGGATGTTCGGATACAGTAATTCAGGTAATACTTGCGCAAAACAATGAAGATTTTGACGTTTCCAATTCATTTAGCCCTTATCCTACTTCACCCGGAGTAAATGATGTATTTTTTATTAAAGGTTTACCTGAAAGGTCTAAACTGGTAATCTACAACCGTTGGGGGCAGGAAGTATTTAAATCTGCTGAATCAGGCTATTTGAATAATTGGGATGGTGGTGGCCTGCCGGAGGATGTTTACTATTATGTACTAACCAATGCGGAAGCTGGATTGCAAGTAAATGGTTTTGTGAGAATATTTAGGTAGGTCGACATTCATGTCGGCTAAAACTCACGACATGAATGTCGTGTTACAAAATAGATGTTGCATTACAGAGATCAAATCCAATATCTTTCCGATAGTACTTTCCATCAAATTGAATTGCATCTGCATTTTTATTGGAGATTTCTAAAGCGTCTTCTATACTATCACCAAAAGAAGTAACTGCGAGGACCCTTCCACCTGCAGTCACCAGATTATCGCCATCAATTTTAGTCCCTGCATGAAATACAATACCATTTTCAATAGCGACATTAGTAATGGTTTTCCCTTTTTCATAAGAGCCGGGATATCCACCTGAAGCAAGTACAATTGTTGCTGCAGCCCGTTCATCAATTTCAATTACAGAGTCCTTAAGCGTTCCATTAGAAATTGCATTAAATAACTCAACAAGATCAGATTTCAATCTTGGTAAAACCACTTGGGTCTCAGGATCACCCAAGCGAACATTATACTCAATTACAAAAGAATCACCATTTACATTCATCAATCCAAAATACACGAATCCTTTGTATACGATTTCATCTTTCTCAAATCCTTCAATGGTAGGTCTAATTATTCGTTTTTCTACTTTGTTCATAAAATCATCATCTGCAAATGGCACAGGTGAAACCGCACCCATACCACCAGTGTTTAGACCTGAATCGCCCTCTCCTATCCTTTTATAGTCTTTAGATGTAGGTAAAACCTTATAAGAAGTACCATCAGTAATAACAAAAACTGAAAGTTCAATACCATCAAGAAATTCTTCAATTACTACCTTGTTACTTGCCTCGCCAAATTTACCTCCCAACATTTCTTGTAATTCCTTCTTAGCCTCTTCCTTACTTGAACATATTAAAACTCCCTTTCCGGCTGCCAATCCGTCAGCTTTTAGCACAATTGGCTCAGTCAATGAGTTAATAAAAAGCTTTCCTTCTTCTAAAGTGCCTTGAGAAAATGATCTATATGCTGCAGTTGGTATATCATGTCGGATCATAAACTCTTTAGCATATTCTTTACTCCCTTCCAGTTGCGCTCCTTTTTTGGATGGACCGATTATCGAAACCTGCTTTAATTCTTCTTCAGAACTGAAATAATCATATATACCTTCCACAAGAGGAACCTCTGGCCCTACTACCACCATGTCAACATCTTTTTTTATTACAAAATTCTTAATGCCCTCAAAATCAGCTATATCTAAGTCAATATTAATACCACAATTAGAAGTTCCGGCATTTCCTGGAGCAATGAATAATTCACTACAAATTGGACTTTGAGCAATTTTCCATGCAAATGCATGTTCACGGCCACCTGAACCTAAAAGAAGTATTTTCATGCATATTTATTTTGAAATGAACTGCGAATATAATAATAAATAGCCTTGAAAATCTTAGCTAACCACACTATGCATAAATCAAATTGTCGCTTAAGTGATTTTGACTTCAGGTTTTGTGTCGCATAGTAAATCAGATAAAAATGAAATTGGAATTTAGGAATAGCTCTTGCCAGTTGCAAATGTAAACGATGACATTTAAAGGAATGCGACTATTTTCTAATTTCTAACTGAGTTATTATTCTTCAAATGCGATAATTTGGTTTGCGCCTGCCCCACTCATTATCAATAGTAATCCATATTCACTAATTGGCATTATTTAGCTAACTTTGCGCTTTGGTATATCTTTTGATAATTTATATAGAGAAATAAAGGTTTTCAAGAATAGATATTTGACAAAATGCTAGATTTTATCAGTAAAAATTTAACCAAGGTTTTCGGAAACAAGTCTGATAAAGACATCAAGGAAATTACTCCGGTTGTTGAAGAAATAAATAGAGTTTATGGAGAGCTTAATTCATTGACAAATGATGAACTACGAGCCAAAACTACTCAGCTTAAAGAGCAAATAAGTGAGCATCTAAAAGAAACAGATAATACTATAGAGGAACACCAAAAAAATCTTGACGAAAACGAAAAGCTTAATGTTGACGAAAGAGAAAGAATTTACGATGCTATAGACAAGCTCAAAAAGGATCGTGATGAAGAGCTTGAAGTGATTCTGGATGAAATTCTTCCAACAGCTTTTGCTGTAATAAAAGAAACTGCAAAAAGATTTAAAGAAAATGATTCCGTAGAAGTAACTGCTACTGATTTTGATAGAGATTTGGCAGCCAGTCGAGATAGTATTGAAATTAATGGAGACAAAGCGATATGGAGCGGCACATGGTTAGCAGCAGATATTCCCACAACCTGGAATATGCTTCATTATGATGTTCAATTGGTTGGAGGCATGATCCTGCATAAAGGGAAAATTGCAGAAATGGCAACTGGTGAAGGAAAAACATTGGCAGCCACATTACCTGCATATTTGAATGCACTTTCAGGCCATGGTGTACATATTGTAACAGTTAACGATTACCTTGCACGTAGGGACTCTGAATGGATGGGTCCAATATTTGAGTTTCATGGATTAAAAGTTGATTGTATTGATAAACATCAACCCCACTCTGAAAGTAGAATAGATGCTTACCTCAGTGACATTGTATACGGCACCAATAACGAGTATGGCTTTGATTATTTAAGGGATAATATGTGTCGTTTTCCTGAAGAATTAGTTCAACGGAAGCTTCATTTTGCAATTATAGATGAGGTAGATTCGGTTTTAATTGATGAAGCACGAACACCATTAATTATCTCTGGGCCGACACCAAGAGGAGATCAACACGAATTTCATGAATTGAAACCAAGAATTGAAAAATTGGTTGGTGCTCAGAAAAAATACATGAATACTGTACTGCTGGACGCAAAAAAGCAGATCCAGGAAGGAAATGATAAATATTCTGAAGGAGGCTTATCCTTATTACGTGCTTTCAGGGGCCTTCCCAAAAACAAAGCCCTCATCAAATTTCTAAGTGAACCAGGCACAAAAGCAACTCTTCTAAAATCTGAGAATTATTATATGCAGGATAACTCTAAGGAGATGCATATTGTTGATGATGAGCTTTATTTTGTAATTGATGAAAAGAATAACAGCATTGAATTAACAGATAAAGGCATTGATCTCATCACCGATTCGGGTGAAGATCCAAGTTTCTTCATTATGCCGGATGTAGGAGGTGAAATTGCAGAAATTGAGAAATCAGAGATGTCGGATAAAGAAAAATTAACAACTAAAGATGTGCTGTTAAGGGATTTTGGGGTTAAATCAGAGCGACTGCATAGTATCCAACAACTTTTAAAAGCATACACCCTATTTGAAAAAGATATAGACTATATACTTGCTGAAAACAAGGTTAAGATCGTTGATGAACAAACCGGCCGTGTTATGGAA
>JAESTI010000258.1 GCA_016763665.1 Bacteroidia bacterium
AAAGATCCAAAAGATTTTAGGATAATTGGCAAGCCAATGCCACGTATCGATACCCCTGAAAAGGTAAATGGTTCCGCTAAGTATTCTATAGACATAGTTGTTCCGAAAATGTTGTTTGCAAGCGTGATCCACCCACCGGTGATCTATGCTGGAATAGAAAGTTATGATGCGAGTAAAGCATTGGCTCTAAAAGGAGTAAAGGACGTTTTTCAAATTGAGCATGAACTATTCGAAAACTGGACGGCCCATACCATAGCCGTGGTAGCTGATTCGTTTTACACAGCTGTTAAAGCACGTAAGCTGGTAGAAATCACATGGGATATCAAAGGTTATAAGAATAATTCCACCCCAAAGCATTATGAATCCTTAAAGAATGCTGCCAATAAGAAAGGAATACGACCAACCGAGATCGGTAATGTAGATCGTGCCCTGAAAGAAGCAAAACAAACCCTTACTGCGGAATACGAACTTCCTTATTTATCACATGCACCGATGGAACCCATGAATTGCGTAGCCGATATTAAAGCTGACAGTTGCGAAATTTGGGCTGGCACGCAATCTCCAGCTGGCTTGCAACAACATGTGGCTGATCATTTGAAATTAGAAGAGAAAAATGTAAAGATCCATGTACCCTATCTTGGAGGAGGCTTCGGCAGGCGGTCTTTTCATGATTTTGTGATGGAAGCCGTTGATATTTCAAAAAAGGTAGCTGCTCCGATCAAGTTGGTCTGGACCCGTGAAGATGATATCCGGCAAGGCCCATTCAGACAGGGATCAGTTCATTCTTTAAAAGCTGGTATAGATTCTAGCAATAATATCTCTGCTTTAATTCATAAAACAGTAGCTCCATCCATAACTGCTCAAAACGGGAAAATAGCAGACTGGCATTATAAAATGATTCTAGGCGGAGTACATGATTCCCTTTATCAATTTCCAAATTTCGTTGCGGAAGGCATCATAGAAGAAACACTTGTTCCAATCCATTGGTGGAGGACCGTCTATCATTCAACAAATCCCTTCGCACACGAATCCTTTATGGATGAAATGGCTAATGCCACATCCGTTGATCCGCTGCAATTTCGCATGAATTTGCTTAAAGATGATAGGCTTAAGGCAGTGCTAAAACTTGCTGCAACCAAAGCGGGCTGGAACAAACCGCTACCTGAAGGAGCTGGGAGAGGGATAGCCGCGTGGTTTAGCTTTGGAACTTATTGCGCTCAAGTAGCCGAGGTTTCAAGGAAACCCAATGGAAAGTTAAAACTTGATCGCATTGTGATAGCTGTTGACTGCGGAATGAATATTAATCCAGATACCATTAAAGCCCAAATGGAAAGCTCAGTAATTTACGCTCTTACTGCAGCAATTAAAGATCCAATTACAATTGAATCGGGTAAAGTAAAGCAGAGCAACTTTCATGATTATCGTATGATCAGGATGAACGAATCACCGAAAATTGAAACCTACATTATTAATAGCAACCTGCCTCCAGGAGGAATTGGTGAACCTGGTGTTGCTCCCTTAGCACCGGCACTTGGCAATGCCGTTTTTAATGCTACTGGAGAACGGATAAGAAAACTGCCATTTGATTTGGAAAGTGTTTGATCAATTAATAAGCAACTCCCTCTTTTTTAGAATTAATAAATCAGTCTAGAATGTACAGTTTCTTAATTTTTGCACCTTGCTCTGTAACAAACTTTAAATAATATATCCCTTCAGCGTATGTTCTTACATTAAGCTCAAGAACTGTCTTTCCCATTGTATTAAGATTCAATAATTGTACCCCAACACTGTTGAATAGGCTTACTTCTTTCACTTTTGAATTGGGAAAGGATATTGTCAGGTTTTGTTTAGTCGGATTAGGAGATATATTTATCGGAAATACTTCTGAATCATTGAATGTTATTGATACCGGAGAAAAATATTCAAATTGTCCATCAAAATCAGTTTGCTTAAGGCGGTAGTATGAAATGCCTTGAAACGGATCTTCATCAATGGCAGTATATTTTTGCAATACATTGCTATACCCATAGCCTTCAACTTCTGCTATCTCATAATAATTAATACCATCGACAGATCTCTCAATTGTAAAGTAGTCATTATTAATTTCAGTGGCAGTTGACCATGTAAGAATTACATACTGGTTCTTTACATCTACTGTAAAATCTAATAGTTCAATTGGTAGTGGACTATTTGCAGTTGTTGATCCCAAGGTAAAAGGGCTGAATGAAGTAACCACATCAGAAATTATTGAACCGGAAGAAGCATCACCATTAACAAAGGTATTGCCTACACTCTCCCATTTGACACCATCCCAATGGGCAACTCTTAGTTCATCAAGAAAGTCAGCATTAACACCACTATTAAGGCCCCATGATAGTGTGATATTAGCATTTGCGCTGCCCGTTCTATTCAGTTGAAAATATTCAACCCCGCTTATTTTTTGTAACTCCGTATCTAAAGTGCTAGTATTTGTGTAAGCACTGTCAAAATATTCAGCAGTGAAAGTTGTAAGATCGACAGAGGTAGGTGTTATAATTAATCTTCTGTATTCATCATTTTTTCCTATATGGAAAATACATGAATCGGTAGAATTCGACTTAATTGCTATTGGCCCACTAATGTAACTCGAACTGGACCCATTCAAAATAGAAGCGGTTGTCTCTAATGTCAGGAGATTTTGTGAAGTCGTTACTACATTACCATTGGTTAAACTTAGAATTCCATCAATATTGATGGGTTTGTTAATTAATAAATTGCCATTGCTTTTATTAACTGTCAAGTTATCAAACGTTACAGCACCCTCGCCATCTATACTTTGTGAAACAGAACCATTAAATTCTATCGTACTACCAGATGAAATATATGTATTATTTCCAGCTGAAAAATTCCCAGCTATTCGAACAGTACCACTTGATGGAAGTATTCTATCGCCAGTTGAAGAGGAAGATAAATTATTATAGTTAAATGCTGCGATAGTTTGAGTACCGGCATTGTTATAATTGAAAGTACTACCTGTTATAAGATATGAATTGGTTCCCGGTGTAAAAGCTCCTGCAATACCAATAACCCCATCAGAAGGCAATATCCTATCTGAAGTGCCAGAAATTGTTAAATTATAGTAATCCAATGCCGGTACTATCTGACTGTTGGAACTATTGAAATTAACGGTATTACCGGTAGCAGTCAAGATAACGTTTGCAACCCCTAATGAATCTCCTATATTAAGGCTAGCATCGCTTTCATTTGTAAAAGTTCCGGTTCCCAAAATGGAATTGCTTACATCAAAAATGGAAAAATTGGTCAATGATCCATTAATAACAACTGACATGCAGCTTCCGGGATTGGCATCCATGTCAATAGCATGAGCTACATCAATTACTATACAGGTGTTTTCGGAAGGTAGTATTCCCCCACTCCATGTATCAACCGAACTCCACAAACCCGCCTGTGCAGATAAAATATCTACACCATCGTTGATAGTTATTGATGTACCGATTGATACGTTATTAGCATCTGTAATTGTTAGGCTGTATGTACCTGCAAAAAGACCTGTTTCCATTGAATCACCCCCCCCACTCGACCATGAATAAGTGTATGGCCTAACACCACCAACTGCGGTTACCACAGCAGTACCATCACTGGAACCAGTACAATTGGCATCTGTTTTGCCTGTTCTTAAAGTAAAAGCGTTATCATCATAAATATGGATATTGTCTATATAAAGACCGTTCCCATGTCCATTGGTGCTTTCAAATTTTATTTTTATTGAATTCCCTGAAAATTCTGATAGATCAATCGTTTCATTTCTCCAATGGGAAGCTGATAATGGTCTCCAAAAGTCTGCTTGATCAGACCCTACCGTTGGAAGCGTATTTCCATCAGCATCCTTTCCTGATTTGTTATATATTTCGTTTGAAAATGTATTGCAATCTGTTGAAATTAGTATCCTGAGCCTTTCACTTTCTGTATCGGACCTTCTTGCATAAGCAACATCAAAATTCAATACAGGATTTATAGCATCCGATAAATCAATTGGTTTTGATACTAATCCATCAATCTGACCACTCCCTGTATAATAATAATGTGATATATAAGCATACGCAGTGGTAGCTCCATCACTACCTACTCCCAAAAAAGTTTTTGTCCAGGTTTTATCATTATTAGGATTTACTATAACCCATTCAGGCATACCCGATACCGGCTCCTGCCAATCTTCCAAAAATGGAAGTGGATCCCCATTTGTAATCGTAAAACTTAAGGAGGAAGTATCATTGCTTAACTTTTCATCCGTTACACCATTGGGACCTGTTGAAAAAACCGTTATTGCATGACTGCCATAAGATAGGATAGAAAAAGGCAAGGAAACTTCTATTGAATCCTCTGTAACCAAATTTCCAGACCAATTGAAAATATTGAACGCCCCACCATCAAATCTCCATTTGATATTCGCACTTGTTAAATTATTTAATCCGAAATTCTTAAGTGTCAAAATTGGCCTCACAGTATCATTACACGTTAGTACATCAGGTGATGAAATGTCTGTAATTCCAGCATCATTGTCAGTAAAGGGTTCACATGCTATGGAAGTTTTCAAACTTGCCCTGGGGCCATCTATCGCTGCTCTCATCCTGTCTTTCTGTCCAGTTGTAAACATGTTCATGCACGCATCATCAACATAGTCCATGAAATTCATGGTTTGGTCGTTCTGATCAACAGGCGTTTCTGTACACGTGTTTTTTGTTCCAGGGCATCCATAAGTGTAGCTCCATACCGGTGGTGTATCGCATATATAATCACCCTCATCTAAGCAGGTACTTGAGGTAGTACCACTACAACCATCTTGAAAAGTATGATATAGATCCAGATAATGCCCTACTTCATGAACTGCTGTACGCCCTTTATCATAGGGAGCATAAGCAGACCCTCCATTACCAAAGTATTTATAGTGATTCACTACTCCATCTACATTACAAGGTGATCCGGGAAAAGTTGCGTATCCTAAAAGTTTCTTGCCAAGATCGCAGATCCAAATATTTAAATACTGATCGCAAGGCCAGGCATTCTTGCCTCCTGAAGCGTCAAATTTCATTTCATCATTCTGTCTAAATGGCCCATGACCGGTTAAAGTTCTGGTTATTCCACTAGTTGGATTACCATTTGGGTCTCTGACAGCCAGGCAAAACTCAATTTCTGAATCTGATGCATCCGGTTTAAATTCAACAGGCGTATTGCTTGTATCATCATTGATCTTTCTGTAGTCTTCATTTAGCACATCTATTTGCGAAAGAACCTGAGCATCTGAAAGATTTTGAGCAGAATTTTTATACACAATATGTACTACAACTGGGATTGTTATGATACTTGAAGCTCCCCTCTTGTTTTTTTTCCTTTCTATGATCTTTC
>JAESTI010000016.1 GCA_016763665.1 Bacteroidia bacterium
GACAAGAAAACGGACGTTATGTTATATCTAAAGGTAAAGACCAACATAAAGATCAATCTTATGTATTGTGGGGAATTAGTCAGGCAAATCTTAAGAAGACAATATTTCCGTTGGGTAAATATGTAAAAAAAGAAGTACGTAAAATAGCTTACGATTATGGTTTTAAGGAATTGGCCAATAAAAGTGAAAGCTATGAGATATGCTTTATTCCTGAAAATGACTACAGAGGTTTTCTCAAAAATAGAGTTGAGGGATTAGAGGAAAAAGTTGCCGGTGGTGATTTTGTCTTGTCAGATGGAACTACAGTTGGTAAACACAAAGGCTACCCTTTTTATACCATTGGACAAAGAAAGGGCTTGGAAATTGCCTTTGGTGATCCCATGTATGTGACCAAAATAGTACCTGAAAATAATACTGTTGTTATCGGACCAAAAGAAGAACTAAAGGAACATAACATGGTAGTAAAAGGTCTAAATCTGATAAAATATCAAAGTATTGATTCTGAATTAGAGGTACTAACTAAAATTCGCTATCACGATCCTGGAACCATGAGTACTATTACTCAAAAAGGTGATGAAATTCACGTAAAGTTTCTAAGCCCTGTAAATGCCGTTGCTCCGGGACAATCTGCTGTATTTTATGAAGGAGATGACATCCTAGGTGGAGGAATTATTCATGCAAGTAATTAATTTCTCTTGTAACTTTTCATCAGTAAATTAGTATACTAAAGTTAATACAACTTCCTACAATTACAGGTTTGCAACCATTTCATCACATTCCCTTAACATTAGTCTGTGCAGTCGCTATTATGATTGCATTAGCTGGATGTAGAAAAGTCCCTAAAGGTTTTGATAAAGTTAAAGATGCATCTGAAGTAAATTTAAGTGTGATCTGTATGAGGTATGACAACATGGACAATACTTATATTATAAATGAAGATTCTACCTATCAAAAGTTACTTGTTCATAAAAACGATTTTACAAGTTGCTCCACTTATGTGTTACCTGAAATTGACTTCGACAACTATACACTGATCGCTAAGAAAACCACTGTTGAAGGATGCAATGTTACTATTGACAAGAATGTTTATATAAACACAGAAAGAAAAGAATATTTATACATAATTGAAGTTAATGAAACCGGAGATTGTACTGATATCATCATAAACATGAATTGGATGACCATCTCTAAAATGAAGGATGATTACGAGTTAACCATAGAAGTTAAATAACAACCTCCCATTACAACATATAATATCCCCAATTTTTGCGTTTATAGTTTTAGATATTCATTTGTACCTTAGCTCACAATTCTTATTGTATTTCGGATGAAGGTTTTCAAAAAGATCGTTTTTTCTTGTGTGTTGGTATTTCTTATTTATTCGTGCAAGAAAGACCCAAATACCAATATAGATCTACATTATGATTACTTTCCCTTGAAAACCGGAAATTGGATCATTTACAATGTTGATTCAATAGTCTATAATGATGTCACAGAAATGATAGATACTCTTTCATACCAAATAAAAGAAAAAGTAGACTCTTCCTTCATTGACTTGGAGGGTGATACCGCCTACCTTTTGTATCTATACAAGAGAAATGCGGATACCCTTTCATGGAGTATGTATAAAACACGAACAGCAAAACTAACCAATAGTACCGCAGAAAAAGTAGAAGACAACTTACGCTTTATCAAGTTGGCTTTCCCAATATCTGAGGACAAATCCTGGAAAGGAAATAGTTATTTTAATACTTCCGATGATGACCTTGAATGTTATGGAAGTTGGGATTATGAGTATTCCAATATTCATAAAAAAATAGATTCATTAAAGGTATCTTTTGATTCCACAATAACAATACTTCAAGTAGATGATGCACCACTCACAAACAAAGATTATTTATTGGAAATCTATGCTAAGGGTGTTGGTATAGTTTACAAAAAACATATTTGCTTAGAAAAAGGAAACGATATTTCTCCATCCGCACCGTATATTAAAGGGTTTATTTATAAGATGACTATTGATACTTTTTCAAACTAATAGTTGAAACGAGCCATCACAAAACTTTGCCACACAGAAATGATGGATATAGGCAAGTTCCATGTGACCATTAAAAATCACAATATGAACACATGAGAATGGTCAAAACACTTTCGCTTTTCTATCTATTTTTTCTTTGTACATATTCTTTTGCACAAGACACTCTTAAATTTAAAAAGTATTGGGTACTGCTTACTGATAAAAATAATTCCTACTATTCCATTAATGATCCAGCACAATTTCTTAGTCCTCGAGCAATTGAAAGAAGAAGCAACCAAAACATTCCAATAAAAGAAAATGATCTGCCGGTTTCTAAAATTTATGTAGACAGCATAAAAGGTCAAGGGGGCCAGATCATTAATAGGTCAAAATGGTTCAATGCGGTCACCATTAAAGCTCAGGATTCCTCTACCCTGCTCAGTATTTTGAATTTACCCTTTGTAAAGCAAATTTCTCCTATTGCCTTTTCTAAAAGAGATCCAGTAGATTACCAACTAAAAATGTCAACCGGTAAAACTCAAAACTTTGCTGACATAAAGGATGAAGATTATGGACTGGCCTTTAATCAAATTAAAATGCTAAACGGGCACTTGCTTCACCAGGCAGGATACACCGGAAAAGGAAAGTTAATTGCTGTAATGGATGCAGGCTTCAAAAAAGTTGATTCCTTAAGCGCTTTTGATAGTATCATGGCTAACAACCAAGTAATTGCCACTTACAATTTTGTTACCGGGAATGACAGCGTTTACAACTCAAGATTTTCACATGGAACTAATGTTCTATCTACAATGGCTGCTAATATGCCGGGTGAAATCATTGGAACCGCTCCGCATGCTGAGTACCTGCTTTTAATTAGTGAAGATGGTGAATCAGAATTGATCATTGAAGAAGATAACTGGGTTGCTGCTATTGAATACGCTGATAGTATGGGTACCGATATTGTTAATTCATCTTTGGGTTATACCACTTTTGATGATACTTCCATGAATCATACCTATCAAGACATGGATGGTAACACCACCAAAATTACCATTGCAGCTGATATTGCGGCAAGCAAAGGGATTTTAGTAGTAAGTAGTGCCGGGAATGAAGCTACCACCTCCTGGAAATATATTTCAGCTCCTGCAGATGGAGACAGCGTGTTAACAGTTGGGGGAGTCAACAAAAATGGTAAATATGCTTCTTTTAGTTCCATCGGACCAACATCAGATGGCAGAATAAAACCCAACGTGGTAGCTCAGGGCTCAGCAAGTATTATTGTAAATACCAAGGATACCATTCAATACGGTTCAGGCACTTCTTTTTCTGCTCCAATAATTGCCGGCATGGCTGCTTGTTTATGGCAGGCAAATCCAACTAAAACGAATATGGAAATTTTTAAAATAATTGAAATAAGTGCCCATCAATATTACACACCTGATTATGAACTTGGCTTTGGGATCCCTGATTTTAACCTTGCTAATGAATTACTAATGTTTGATTCCAAAAACAGTGGGAATGATAGACTTATTAATCTCTTTCCAAATCCATTTATCAATACTATAAGCATTTTTGGATATACAGCAAATGCTGGGGAAGGTCTATTTGAAATGTTTGATTCATCAGGAAGAAATGTAAGTTCAAGATCAATTAACATATCGAAAGATATAAACCAGGATTTGGTACCACTAAAAAACAACTCGTCACCTGTCAAATTTAATAGTGCCAATTATTTTAATTTCACTTTAAATAATTTAGAGAATTTAAGCCAGGGATTATACGTTGTGCGGTTAACTATTAATGAAACTACAGTTGTCAAAAAAATAATTAAACTTTAAAACCCGATTATGTAATGGAACAATGGATATTGCCACTAAGACACTACGTTTCACAAATTATTTAATTAACCAAAAAGCCAACTTAGTGTTTTCTTTGTGCCTTCGTGTCTTCGTGGCAAATAACAAATTATTAAATTCTAATGCATAACCCCGGCTTAACCAATTAGAGTACTTTCTAAAAAATAAAATAAATAGGATTCATTATATTTGTAGTTACTCATTAAAGAATATCATCATGAAACTCATTATTTCTATAACATCCCTTTTAATCTTTGCCATTTCAGGAGTAAGCATTTCTTTAGCGCAAGACAAGGTCTCACCAACCTACAAAGTATTGTGCGATACCATAAATTACAAAGATGGGAATGGAAAAAAACAGGGAACCTGGAAACGATACAGAAAAGATGGAACACTTAAAGGAATTCAACATTACAAGGATAATAAACTTACGGAAAGTGCGATGTGGTATTATGCCAGCGGTGTAAAAAGCGAAGAACAGCATTATGAAAATGGA
>JAESTI010000259.1 GCA_016763665.1 Bacteroidia bacterium
CGCTCCTGTTTATTGCTCATCCAGTACATACAGAGGTTATTAGTAACATCAAAAGTAGAGACGAAATTTTAGCATTTCTCTGTGGCATATTGTCTATTTACTTCTTATTCAAATATGTAGATGAAAATAAAAATTGGGCTAAGTATTTAAGCGTTTGTTTTCTTTTTATGGCTCTTACAGGAAAAGAGAGTGCTATCACACTGATTGCAATAATGCCAATAGGTTTATATTTTTTTAGAAATCTAAAAGTCAAACAGTGCTTGCTTCATACCGCTCCTCAACTAATAGCAATTTCACTATTTCTGCTGTTAGAGTTATTATTTGTTGAGAGTCTTGAATTCAATACCATCACGCCTTATGCTAATTCAATTGAAGCTGCGGATGGTTTTGCAGAAAGATGGGCAACTAATTTTTATGTATTAGGAAAATATATCATGTTACTAATATTTCCACATCCATTGGTGCATGATTATTCATACGAACAAATTCCGGTTGTTAACTGGTTTCATCCCGTTCCTATAATTTCATTGATCATTTACTTAGGATTAATATTCTATGCAATAAAGAACGTAAGCGCAAAAAATATCATTGCATTCGGAATCATATTTTTCATAATAACCATATCAATTGTGTCCAATATGATTATCATTATCGGTTCAACAATGGCAGAAAGATTTTTGTTTACTCCATCTTTAGGTTTTTGTTTAATTAGCGCTTTTTTGATAATCAAAATTACCAAAGTAACAAATGATGATTACCATTTTTCTCACAAGCGACAAATCCGATTTATTACCATCTGCACAATCATTTTGGCATCATACTCCTTAAAAACATTTTCCAGAAATTTTGTCTGGAAAGATAATTATACCCTGTTCTCTACAGATATTAAAAATGGTTCAGAAAACGCCCGAATGTTGTATTCAATGGGTTCAGCATTAATGTACAAAGGACATGACCAATTTAATAATTCAATAAGGGATTCGCTTTATCATGCAGGAATTGCCTATATGAATAGATCAATCAAGAAGTATTCAATTAATGACAATGCTTATTATAATATTGGCATTTGTTACTCAAAAATGAAAAACTATAGAAAAGCTTTACCATATTTTGAAAAAACATTGGAAATTTCACCGGTATTTATCAAGGCTCAGATGAACATCGGAAACTGTTATTCCAGCTTAAAAGAATACGACAAAGCTATATCAGCTTTTTTAAAAGTGCTTCAAATTCAACCCGGTTATGCAATGGCTTATAATAATTTAGGAGATACTTATAATCAATCAGGTAATAAAGGTCTTGCCATTCATTATTTCAAACAAACAATAGCCATTGATTCCACTAATATCCACGGGCATTTTAATTTAGGAGTAGAACATTACCTTCGTAAAAATCTAACCCAAGCCTTATATCATCTAAAGGTAATAGATAAAAATAATCCAGACGAAGTAAAATTGCACCGTGAATTTGACCTATATAACAAATTGAGTATTGTTTACAAGGAACTTGGAGATATGGAAAAATCTATGACTTACTTCAGAAAAGCTGAAGTGCTTTCAAAACAATAAATTCCTTTTAGCCTTCCCTTTCTATTCCTATTTACTTTTATATTTTTGCCGAAAATCTAATCAATGAATTTTATTAAAGATTATTTTTCATTTAATAATGGTGAAAGAAATGGAATCCTTGCCTTGTTTATTATACTATTGCTGTTGTTAATTGCACCTTACTTTTTAGATATTATTACTCCAAAATCAAAAACAGACTTTACTGAATTTGACAATCAGGTTTCTGCTTATTTGGCAAACCTGGAAAATGAGAAAAAGCATCAAGCAAAAATAGACTCATTACAAAAACGTTCAAACTACTCCACATTCAAAAACAAAAAATATAAATCTAAAAAGTATCATTCCGCTTATAAAAAGACAGAATATTATACCAATAAGAAAGGCTATAAAAAAGACGATGCTAACTACATTGTTGATGTAAATAAAGCAGATTCAACAGATCTGACAAAAGTTAAAGGAATCGGACCGGTGCTAAGTTCAAGAATTATCAAATACAGGGATTTATTGGGCGGGTATCCCACCATATCTCAGATCAAGGAAGTTTATGGAATGGATAGTATTAGATTTCAGGAATTAGAACATTCCTTTTCTCTTAGTGATTCTATTATAACAAAGATGAATATAAATGAAGTATCAAAAAAAATTCTTTATACCCATCCATATATAGATTATAAAATTGCAAATTCCATCATCAATTACAGGAAACAACATGGAAAATATCAAGAACTTAGAGAGATCAAAAAATCATATCTCATTACGGATGAAATATTTTCCAAAATAGCTCCTTATTTAACTATCTAACAATTCAGATAATTGCAAATTGTTCATTAGTAACTGAATATTGTAAATTGCTAATTGAATTTATATCTTTGCACTCCCAAAATTCACTACATTAATTAATTAATGATGATAGAAGTAGAAGAGCCAACCACTACAGCCATGAGTTTCGAGCTTACCGAAAATCAACAAATGATCACCGATATGATCAAAGATTTTGGGAAAAAGCACATCAAACCAAAAATGATGGAATGGGATGAATCCCAGGAATTTCCAGTAGAAGTTTTCAAGAAATTGGGCGATTTAGGATTAATGGGAGTTTTGGTTCCTACTGAATATGGGGGTTCTGGATTTACATATCCTGATTATGTAACTGTCGTAACTGAAATCTCAAAAATTGACGGTTCTATAGGGTTATCTGTAGCAGCACACAATTCGCTTTGTACAGGGCACATATTGCAATTCGGAAATGAAGAACAAAAACAGAAATACCTTCCTAAATTAGCCACTGCCGAACACATTGGAGCCTGGGCATTAACAGAACCAAACACGGGTTCAGATGCCGGAGCCATGAAAACAACCGCTGTCCAAGATGGAGATTATTGGGTATTAAACGGTAGCAAAAATTTTATTACACATGGAATAAGTGGAGATATTGCCGTAATTATCGCCCGAACCGGAGAACCAAGAGACAACCATGGGATGACCGCATTTATATTAGAAAAAGGAACTCCAGGTTTTACTCCCGGCAAAAAGGAAGATAAACTTGGAATGAGAGCTTCAGAAACCACTGAGATCTCATTTCAGGATTGTAGAATACACAAAGACAATGTATTAGGTAAAATTGGAGACGGCTTTATTCAGTCGCTAAAAATATTGGACGGAGGAAGAATTTCTATTGCATCATTGGGTTTAGGAATTGCCAAAGGGGCTTTTGAGGCTGCTACAGCTTATTCAAAAGAAAGGGAGCAATTTGGCAAGCCTATTTCAGAATTTCAAGCGATATCATTTAAGTTGGCAGATATGAAAGTTCAAATTGAGGCAGCAGAACTGCTAACATTCAAAGCTGCATATTTGAAGCAAAATGGAAAGCCCACTACAAAGGTATCCTCGATGGCTAAATACTATACTTCTGAAATTGCAGTAAAAGTGGCAACTGAAGGTGTTCAAATTTTTGGAGGTTACGGATATACGAAAGAATTTCCTGCTGAAAAATATTATAGAGATGCAAAGCTTTGCACAATTGGAGAAGGCACTTCCGAAATACAAAAAATGGTAATTGCAAGAGAGATACTTAAATAATTGGCTGCATATAACCTTTCAGACAAAATACACGTATAATTTTATTGTCTAACACAAAATAAAATAAATTTTGATAAGTGAAATAATCCAATTATTTTTGCACCCTCAAATTTAAAAGAAGAAAAGATATGTTAAGAGTTAAAATTCACGATGGCGAATCAATAGACAAAGCTATAAAAAGATTCAAAAAGAAATTTGAAAAGACCGGAGTGCTTAGAGAGATTCGTGAAAGACAGGCCTACATTAAACCTTCAAGAAGAAAAAGGGAAGCTCATTTAAAAGCTGTTTACAAACAACATCTTCTTCAAGAAGAGTTATAGTAACTTCTTTCTAGCATTTTCGTAATAATTTGTATCTTGTCTACGTTTCCTGGTAAGATGCAAGTTATATGCACATCCCTAACTTCCTACAGTATCTTCAATTCGAAAAACGCTATTCCCAGCATACTGTCAAATCGTATAAAACAGACCTTGAACAGTTTTACTCATTCCTTTCTGATACTTACGATTTAAAATCTGTACAACAAGTTACTCACTCCATTATCCGCTCATGGATCGTTAAACTAATAGAGCAAGACATTTCTGCACGTTCTATTAACAGAAAAATAGCAACACTAAAAACATATTTTAAATTTCTTATTCGTGAAGGCAAGATTAAGAAAAACCCTGTAAATAAGGTTGCTTCTTTAAAAAATTCAAAAAAACTACCTGAATTTGTTGACCAAGAGAGTATCCATATTTTATTTGATCAAATTGAATTCGAAAACTCTTTTGAAGGATTGAGAGACAGATTAGTTCTAGAATTATTATATGCTACAGGTATTAGAAGATCTGAAATTATAGGTTTAACAAATCAAGCAGTAGACGAGAAAAATTGTACAATAAAAGTACTGGGTAAACGCAACAAAGAAAGACTAATTCCGTATAATTCCCCACTAAACGACTTAATAAAGATTTACAAGGAAAATCGGGATAATTCGATTGAAGTTAATACAACAGATGCTAACGGCCCTCTTCTTGTCACTAACAAAGGGAAAATATTTTATCCAAAATTGGTATACCGTATAGTCAATAAATACCTCAGCATGATTACCACGCTGAATAAGCGTAGTCCTCATATCTTAAGGCATACTTTTGCTACGCACCTACTTAATAATGGTGCAGATATAAATGCAATAAAAGAACTTCTTGGTCATGCCAACTTAGCAGCAACTCAAGTATACACGCATAATACTATTGATAAACTTAAAGATGTTTATAAACAAGCACATCCACGTGCTTCATAAAATTATTCATTAACCAAGAACTATTAAAGAAAGGAGACTCATCATGAAGTTACAAATTCAATCTATTCACTTTGATGCAGATAAAAAATTACTGGATTTTATTCAAAAAAAAGTGAGCAAATTGGAAACGTTTTATGACAGGATATTGGATGGAAACGTATTCTTAAAAATTGATAAAGACAGTTCACATGAAGATAAAATAGCTGAAATAAAGCTCCAAATTCCAGGAGGCACCATGATTGCAAAAGAAAAATGCAAAACATTTGAAGAAGCCATTGATCTTAATGTAGAATCATTACGCAGACAAATAAAAAAGCATAAGGGTAAGCAAATGAATAAAAGACACCAACATGAACCTGAGCTGCAAATGGAAGAAGAATATTAAATACGCCAAGTTCTAAAAGAAGAAAGCCCGTCTAAATTAGATGGGCTTTCTTAATTACAGTTTTAATAGAACCAATCAACCAAAAACATTAATTTCTAAAGCCTAATTTCCTCGATAATCTTCCCAATATAATTTATATATAAAAAATTAGAAGTTATTCTTTGAATATCTCTAAACATTTCATACTTTTGCAGTCCCTTTTTGGGAAATGTATGTTCATTGAATAGGTGAAATCGTCAGGAATCTATTGATAATCAAACACTTGCCGATGTAGCTCAGTTGGCCAGAGCAGCTGACTTGTAATCAGCTGGTCGGGGGTTCGAATCCCTCCATCGGCTC
>JAESTI010000442.1 GCA_016763665.1 Bacteroidia bacterium
TAGGCACGTTCAGTAGTAATATAAAAGCTTGTATATCAGATAGATAGTTCGTACTTTCATCAAAAAAAACCCCGAAAATGAGCAGTAACTCAAAAAATCGGGGTTCCATTATAAAAGTACACGATGAAAGTACAAAGAATTTCCGGTTTTCAAGGCTCACTTAATTTTAATTCTCCCCAAGAGCAGTTTGACAGATATTATCTACGGTTTGATCAAAGTGATCTTGGTAAAATCCATCGAGCTATTCCATGGGATGAGCTTGTGAAGGCATTGCGACTGCAATCTTCGAAGAAAGGTCCTTCGAGCATCTTCAGCCCCAAGGGTAAAATAGCCTTGATGTTCTTGAAGAACTATTCGGGGTGTTCTGACAAACGTCTAATGGATCAGGTCAACAGTAATATTGACTACCAGTTTTTTTGTGATGTTTTCCTGGGTGCAGAGCACCGTCTGACCAATTACAAGATTGTAAGCGAGATACGCTGTGAACTGGGCAGGAAGATGGATGTTGACAAACTACAGGGTGTGTTGGCTGGACATTGGAGAGGATGGATGGATCAGACCGATTGTATGTTAACCGATGCTACGTGTTATGAAAGTGAAGTTCGATACCCCACAAATCAGAAATTGCTCTGGGAAAGTGTGAACTACAGTTATGGTCAGATGCAAGTTATTTGCAAGTACTTAAAAGTCAAACTTCCTCGGACCAAATACTTAAAATGGAAGGAACGTTACTTTGTCTACAGCCGCAAACGCAGAAGAACTATAAAGGAAAGAAGAGTGCTTACCCGTAGTTTACTCATGCTACTTAACAAGCTCAATGGGGCATTGGACCACTTGGATCGAGACTACGACTATGAAATGCCCAAGCGCTATTATAAGAGAAGAAAAACGATCAAAACCATTTACCGCCAACAAAACCAGCTCTTTACCACTGGAGAAAAGCCCAAGGGCCGTATTGTGAGCATACACAAAGACTACTTGCGGCCTATAGTGCGGGGAAAGGAAACCAAGCTGGTTGAGTTTGGAGCCAAGGTTAACAAGATACAGGTAGATGGGATCAGCTTTATCGAGCACATTAGTTTTGATGCCTTCAATGAGGGCACTCGTTTTAAATCGTCAGTTTACCTTACACAGAGCTATATGGCCAAACAGATAAAAATTGTTGGGGCAGATGCCATATATGCCACCAATAAAAACAGAAAGTTTGCCACCGGTAGAAAGATACGTACCGATTTTAAGCGTAAAGGAAGGGCGTCAAAACACGAGCCTCATCGCAAACAACTGGCTGCTATGATTACCAAGGAGCGCGCCAGCAGACTGGAAGGGAGTTTTGGTAACGAGAAGGAGCACTACCACCTGAAGAAAATTAAAGCCCGAACCAAACAAACGGAGATTCTCTGGATCTTCTTTGGTATACACACGGCCAATGCACTGCAAATAGGTTACAGAATGGCCAGGGATGATATAAAAAAGGCAGCTTAAATCCACAACGAAAATGACAAGGGGAACGTGCGTCTTGTCAGGTCAAATATGCCATCTTTTTATCCCTACACCATGTCTTTCCAACAAAATTCAGACTTGCTCGAATCTTTCCGATTCTATCGAACTCAATTATCGCTTACTACTGAAAGTGCCTCAATAAATTAAAAAAATCATATTAATTTATCAGTGAAATCAGCGTAATCAGTGGTATCAGCGGTTAATACTGCTCTTTTTCGTTGGGGAAATCCAATGATTTCACATCTTTTATAAACGACCTAACGGCTCCTTTAATATCATCATACAGGTTTAAGTACCTCCTCAAAAACCTGGGACTAAACTCTTGTGTTATTCCTAGCATATCGTGCAGCACCAGCACCTGTCCGTCAACACCACTCCCCGCACCAATCCCTATGGTTGGAATGGTAACCTCTTTAGAAACTCTTTCGGCAAGTTTGGCAGGTATCTTTTCAAGTACTATTGCAAAACAGCCCGCATCTTCCAGCAAATTGGCATCTTCTATCAATCTCTCTGCTTCATCTTTTTCTTTTGCCCTAACTACATAAGTTCCAAATTTATAGATAGATTGGGGAGTTAACCCGAGATGTCCCATCACCGGTATGCCCGCAGACAATATCCGGTCAACAGATTCTTTTATTTCATGTCCTCCCTCTAATTTAACTGAGTGTGCACCCGATTCTTTCATGATCCTTATCGCTGATGACAGCGCCTGCTTGGAATTTCCCTGGTAAGCGCCAAAGGGAAGATCCACAACCACCAAAGCCCTCCTTACTCCTCTTATCACTGAAGAGGCATGATAAATCATTTGATCAAGTGTAATGGGAAGTGTCGTCTCATGCCCTGCCATAACATTCGAGGCAGAATCGCCTACTAAAATTACATCTATCTCCGCATCATCTACTATTCTTGCTGTAGAATAATCATAAGCTGTTAGCATTGAGATCTTTTCACCCTTACGTTTCAACTCCTGTAAAACGTGGGTAGTAACTCGTTTTATATCCATTTTATCTTGCATCAAACTGTAAGGAATTTTTCAATTGCCAAAACTACAAAAGGCAATACGAATAAACTAATTCATCCTGATTACTCCCACTAATTATTCCCTTTTCATATTGTAGTTAAGACTTTGATAATGGGGAAAGAGACAGGTACGATATTATCACCGTGTAATCAGTTATTAAAATAAATTTATACATTTGCGGTACTATGAAAAAGACAAGTATTTTGTTGCTGGGGTTGCTTACAATGTTTTCTGCATGCGAAACCGATTTTGAGGTCAATGCCCCATGGAAGGATATAACCATCGTATATGGTTTATTGAACCAGAATGACTCTGTACATTTTATTAAGATCACCAAAGCTTTCCTTGTTGAAGGTAATGCTTTAGATACGGCTCAAGTAGCCGGTTATTCACAATATGATGACAGTGAGATAGACGTTACAATTCAACAAGTCGGAGGCTCAGGAAATTATACACTCTAGCCTACCTTGATTACGAATAAAGAAGAAGGAGTCTTTTATGATCAACAACAAATCGTATATCAGTTTTTCGAGCCCAATTTAGACGAGAACAGCGACTACAAACTGACAATTATAAACAAGAATACAGGAAAAGTAGTAACTGCCACAACCCCTATTATTGATGCATTTACCATCACTAAGCCAACTTTTCAGCAACCTACAATAAGTTTTTATTTTAACGATGAATATAAAAACCTGGAAGCGGAATGGAATACAACTGATGATGGCAGGCGTTACCAATTAACCATTCGGTTTAATTATGGTGAAAAGAATACAGCTCCTCCATTTGATAGTACTGCGAAATATGTAAATTGGGTGTTTTCTGCAGATAATGCTACTAATTTAAAGGGGGGTATAAAAATAACTAAAGATGTTTCCGGGGAAGAGTTCTATAAATTTTTGGCTTCTAAAATTTCAGTTGATAATAA
>JAESTI010000260.1 GCA_016763665.1 Bacteroidia bacterium
ATCAAAGTGTTCATAGAAAGAGTGTTTAAATTTTATATAAATACTAACCCGTTGACCAATTGAAAACCTAACTAGTTGAACGTCAGATTGAGCGGAGTCGAAATCTGCAGGCCTATGTTTCGACTCCGCTCAACATGACCTTGATACTCAACAAGATAAAAGTTCAATTGGTCAACAGGACTGTAATAAGCAAATTCACTATCTTTATGAGATGAAGGTATTTTTACTCATATCAACCTTCCTGTTAATTTCCTTCTGTTCTTTCGCACAGAACAATACCACAATAGACTCGTTAAAAAACCAACTCCAAAAAAACCTCCATGACACCATCCGCATAAACCTGCTCGACACTCTAGGTTGGGAGCTAAGATTTAATAATTCTGAAGATGCCCTAAAATATATAAATGATGGTTTGGCTTTAGCAACGAAGATAAATTATAAAAAAGGAATTGCCAGGCTTCAACGAACATTAGGAAGTCTGTGCTGCGACAAAGGGGACTATATCGAAGCCATCAGCCATTATTCTCAATCATTAAAGATCAATCAAGAACTAAACGACATAAAGGGTAAGTCCACCTTACTCGGCAATATTGGTATTGTTTACGGTGAACAAGGCGACTATCCCAATGCTCTGAAGTACTACTTTGAGGCACTGGAAATTGATAGAGAATTAGGAAATAAAAATGGCATTGCCATGCACCTCGGAAATATAGGCACTGTTTACAGTGAACAAAGGGACTATCCCAATGCTCAGAAGTACTACTTTGAGGCATTAGAAATAGACAAAGAATTGGGAAGTAAACCAGGTATAGCAATTCGCCTCGGCAACATCGGAATTGTTTATGATGAACAAGGTGATTACGACAACGCTCTGAAGTACTACTTTGAGGCGCTGGAAGTAGCAAAAGAGTTGGGGAATAAAATAGACATAGCCATTGATCTTAGTAACATAGGCACTGTGTACCACGCACAGGGTGACTACCCTAACGCTATGAAGCACTACTTTGAAGCGCTGGAGATAGCAAAAGAGCTTGACTTGAAAATTGGTATCGCAATAACCCTTGGCAACATCGGCAGCTTATATGCTGAACAAAAACAATACAACAAAGCTGAAGAATACTTGATACAGGCACTGGCACTTTGTGATAGCACAGGAGCATTGAATCAAAAAATGCAGTTTGAGAAAATAATTAGTGAAGACCTCTACACCCAAACCCACCGCTACAAACTGGCCTACCAACACCACAAAAAATACACTATCGCCAAAGACTCTCTGTTCAATGAAAAAAAATCCAAAGATATAGGCCGATTAGAACAGAAGCATGAGTTTGAGATGGCCGAAATGGAGCGGAAGAAAATTGAGGAAAAAGAACTGCGAGTACAAAAAGAAGCTAAAGAGCGTAGAGATTTGTTACAGTATTCAGGAATTGTACTTGTATTGTTCTCTCTGTTTTTAGGAATATTTTTACTGGCAAGGCGGTTCAGGAAAATAAAGGAGCAGAAAACTCACTGGCAATACACAAGAATTACCGAGGCCACTCTCTTTATTTCATTTTTGATCTTTTTTGAGTTTATCCTGGTCCTCCTGGACCCCGTAATAGAAATTATTACAGGAGGTGAACCTGCTGGAAAAGTACTCATCAACGCTCTTATAGCTGGCCTCATCTTTCCACTGCACACCTACCTCGAATCTATATTTAAAACCACCATTATTAAAACTGAAAGAAGTAAATGGGCAACTCAAGCTAAACATTTCTGCTGGCTAGTATTATTGATAGGTCATACAATATTAACAGGTTTTACAGGTAAAATAGACTCATTAAAAGTGGAACTGGAAAGGGTATTGAATGATACCACAAGAGTGAAAGTACTCAATGATCTTGCATGGGAATTTTACCAAAGCCCGGATAGTGCTATATTACTATCAAAACAAGCATTGAAACTAGCCGAAGATCTTCCCCCCTTAGGAGAAAGAAACGGGTTCTTCATAGGCAACACCCACAATGATCTTGGCATTTATTACCGCCTTACCGGTGATTATTCGCTTTCTCTTTCCCATCACTTCAAGTCTCTGAAAATTAGAGAAACCCAAAAAGACCAACAAGGCATTACCATTTCTCTGAGTAACATCGGTCTTGTCTATTGGAATCAAGGCGACTATCCTAAAGCATTGGGATACTATTTTAATGTTCTGAAAACAGTTAAAGAACTTGAAAACAAAGGTGGCATTGCAAGAGTACTCGGAAACATTGGTCTTGTTTATAATGGCCAGGGTGACTATCCCAAAGCATTGGAATACTATTTCAAAGCATTAAAGATGGATGAAGAGATGGGAAATAAAAACAGTATTGCAAGGCATCTTGGCAACATTGGAATTGTCTACCGCAAACAAGGCGACTATCTCAAAGCATTGGAATACTCTTTCAAAATGAAAGAAATTGCTGAGGATATTGGTGCAGCGAATCTTATTGCAGGAACTCTCGGCAACATCGGAATTGTTTATCACGAACAAGGCGACTTTCCCAAAGCCTTGGAGTACTATTTCAAAGCTTTGGATAGGAATGAAAAGTTAGGAATAAAAAGTGAAATTGCGGCAAATCTGGGCAATATCGGCTCCCTCTACACCCAAACAGGTCGCTTTCAAGAAGCTGAAGTTTACATGGACAGTGCCCTGACTTTGTGTAAGAGCATTGGTGCATTGAAATCCACCATGATATTTGAGGAATCTATGAGTCAACTCTACGACACAACCGGCCGATACAAGGAAGCACTAATACACCACAAAAAATACGTAGCTGCAAAAGATAGCCTCTTTAATGAAGAGAAATCAAAAAACATTGGCCGGCTAGAACAGAAACATGAGTTTGAAATGGCAGAAATGGAACATAAAAAACAGGAAGAAATACTGGCTCGCATAGAAAAAGAAAAAACAGAAAGAAGAAACAACCTTCAATATTCCGCCATAGGAATAGGTATTCTCTTGCTTTTCGGATCATTATTCTTTTTAGGGCGTTTTACGATCCCCAACTGGCTTGTAGAGCTGTCCGTATTCATGCCATTCCTGCTCCTTTTTGAGTTTACCCTCGTACTGCTCGATCCGTACATCGAATTATACACACAAAGCGAACCCGCTTATATACTCATTTTAAATGCCATTCTTGCAGGCTCTATATTC
>JAESTI010000261.1 GCA_016763665.1 Bacteroidia bacterium
AATCCTGCCTTAACTGCAAGGGCATTCTTATTTTTCGCTTATCCTACAAAGATGTCAGGCGATATAGTTTGGGTAAATACCGCTTTGGAGAGCGGTGAAAAATTGGTAGATGGGTATTCAGGTGCAACTCCGTTGGCACAGGCTATTGAGAGTGGAAATAGGATCACATCCGTAGCCGGTGATCCTGTAACGGTTATGGATATGTTTTTGGGCTTTATTCCCGGCTCTATAGGAGAAACATCAACGCTGGCTTGTCTGATAGGTGCTTTTATATTGTTAGTTACAGGAATCGGCAGCTGGAGAATAATGGTTTCGGTATTAG
The DNA here is from genome assembly GCA_016763665.1 of Bacteroidia bacterium. The sequence goes on from JAESTI010000261.1 coordinate 323, forward strand.
TTGGTGGTTATGCAATGGCTATTATTTTCAATATTTTTGCTGTAAACCCGTTTATGGAAGTAGCCCCAATGACACAACTTATCATAGGGGGTTTTGCTTTTGGTGCCGTATATATGGCAACTGACCCGGTCACTGCTACACAAACAAACAAGGGTAAGTATTTCTACGGGTTTCTTATCGGTGTTTTTGCGATAATGATCAGGGTATTTAACCCTGCTTACCCGGAAGGGATGATGCTTGCGATATTGTTTATGAATATAATGGCTCCACTGATTGACCATTATGTAGTTCAAGCGAATATTAATAGAAGGATAAGAAGGTTGAAACCAGCTTGACCTTTTGAGCATTTTTGTGCTAATTAGAAAATTTTATTAAGGTAAATGAAAATAAAAATTAACAAAGATGGTGACCGTTTTACATTTGGATTTGCCATTGCAATGGTGGTGATTGTAGCTACACTATCGTCTGTAGCTGCAATAAGCTTAAAGCCGTTCCAAGATGAGAATATTAAGCAGGAGAAGATGCAAAACATTTTGAAGACGATTCGTGTAGATTGTACTAGAGAGGAAGCCCTTGTAAAATTTGAAGAATTTGTAAAACAAAGATTGATATTGAATTATCAGGCAGAAGTAATTTCTGAGAAAAAAGGAATTATTGACGAAAAAGACAAGAGTGATGCATTCAATATTGATATAAAAAAAGAGTTTAAGTCGTCAATGACCATCGAAGAAAGGAATTATCCCATGTTCATATGCGAAAAGAGTGGCAAAACCTACTATGTTATTCCTATGGTAGGTAAGGGGTTATGGGGGCCAGTATGGGGATATATTGCACTGGGAGAAGATTATAATACTGTTTACGGAGCCAGTTTTGACCACAAGACCGAAACACCCGGATTGGGAGCAGAGATAAGATACGAGCTCTTTCAGAAACAATTCGTTGGCGACCAGATATTGGATAAAAGTGGTAACTTTGTTTCTATAAAAGTGCTGAAAGGAGGTGCGGCTCCTGATGACTTGCACGGTGTTGATGGCATTACAGGGGGTACCATTACGAGCAATGGTGTAACTGAAATGCTAAAAAGAACCTTAAATATATATGTGCCTTATTTTAAAAAATCACAAATTAACTGATCATGGGTACTGACGATACAGCCATTGAGGAAGTAGTTGAAGAGAAAGTAAAGGAGAAAAAAGAACCTCTATTTTCAAAGAAGAACAAAAAGTTATTATCTGATCCTTTAGATGATAACAATCCGATCACCGTTCAGGTATTGGGTATTTGCTCTGCGCTGGCAATTACCGTTCAGGTTGAACAGGCAGTAGTAATGGCACTGTCCGTTATGGCTGTGATGGCCTGTGGAAATGTTATCATCTCTTTGCTCAGAAATTTTGTTCCTAACAGAATCAGAATTATTGTGCAATTGGTGATAGTTGCATCATTGGTAATATTGGTTGACCAGGTGTTGAAGGCATTTGTTTATGATGTGAGCAAAGCACTGTCTGTATTTGTTGGTTTGATAATTACCAACTGCATTATCATGGGGCGTTTGGAAGCATTTGCCTTGGCTAACAAACCCTGGCCGGCATTTTTAGACGGAATTGGTAATGCATTTGCTTATGGCGTGATTTTGATAATTGTATCTGTTGTAAGAGAGCTGTTTGGTGCCGGCAAACTGTATGGTTTCACAATCATACCCCAATCGTTTTATGATGCCGGCTATATGAACAATAACCTGATGATATTGCCTCCTTTTGCCCTGATTGTTGTAGGTCTTATCATTTGGGTACAGAGAAGCAGAAATAAAGAGCTAATAGAGGAAAACTAAATGTTAGAACTCGTTAACATATTCGTTAAAGGCATCTTCATAGAAAATATGATCTTCGCCTATTTTCTTGGGATGTGCTCTTACCTGGCAGTCTCCAGAACCGTAAAAACAGGCGTGGGATTGGGCTTTGCGGTGATATTTGTACTTGGAATTACAGTTCCTATCAATTATCTCCTTGAAAGTCATGTATTGAAAGAAGGAGCTTTAACCTGGGTATCTCCTGCTTTTGCAGACGTGGATTTAAGCTTTTTAGGTTTTATTATGTTCATTGCCATTATTGCTGCTATGGTACAGTTAGTTGAAATGGTTGTTGAGAAATTTTCCCCTGCTCTTTACGGTGCGTTGGGAATATTCTTGCCCTTAATTGCAGTGAACTGCTCAATATTGGGAGGTGCTTTGTTCATGCAGGAAAGGCAATATGCTACCTTGTCTGAAGCTACTGTGTTTGGAGTGGGTTCTGGTGTAGGTTGGTTTTTAGCCATTGTTGCTATTGCAGCTATCCGTGAGAAAATCCGTTATTCAAATGTTCCAGCTCCTTTAAAAGGACTTGGAATTACCTTTATAATAACCGGTTTAATGGGTATTGCCTTCATGAGCTTCATGGGAATAGAATTGTAATTTAATTGTATTTAATAAGATGGTCCTTTTATCAGCTGCTACAACAATCTTTTCGAGTATCGTTGTATTTATGGTATTTCTTCTCCTTCTACTTACCCTGATCCTGTATGCCAAGGCAAAATTGGCACCGGGCGGTCTTGTGAAAATTAATATCAACGAGGAAAAAACACTTGAAGTTGGTTCAGGGGATACCCTGCTTACAACTTTGGGTAACAATAAGATTTTTTTGCCCTCTGCCTGCGGAGGAGGGGGAACATGCTCACTGTGTAAATGCCAGGTAATGGAAGGCGGAGGGGAGATTTTACCCACCGAAGTGCCCTATTTTACAAGGAAGGAGATACAGGATAACTGGAGGTTGGGTTGCCAGTTGAAGGTAAGGCAGGATATGGATATAAAAATCCCCGAGGAGATCCTTGGGATAAAAAAGTGGGAATGTACAGTTACATCAAACAATAGTGTCGCTACATTTATTAAGGAATTGGATCTCGCTTTGCCTGAAGGTGAAGTATTGAAATTTCAAAATGGGGGTTACATACAAATTGATATCCCTGAATACGAAATGGATTTTGCCAAAGACCTTAATATAGAAAAGGAATATAGAGAGGACTGGGATAAAATGAAGATGTGGGATCTGAAAGTTAAGAATGATGAGCCCATCTTCAGGGCATATTCCATGGCCAACCATCCTGC
>JAESTI010000262.1 GCA_016763665.1 Bacteroidia bacterium
AATAAGATGAAACCAGTAGGTGCGATCTTTACCTCTAATTTCATCGGCTGCAATGGCTAAATTATTACATTCTTCAAGAGCCCGCAATTTCCATTTACTTAAAAAAGAAATTGAAAACACCTTACTGACCAACCATGCAATACTATAAGGTTTAATAAATATTGCGTAGCTAAATAGAATACAGTATATGAAGTATGCGAAATATGCTACAAAAAAGAAATAGATCAATGGCATTTGGAAGGGAACGTTTTCAAAAAAAGCCAAAGCTTCATTGACCTGCGGAAATAAGAGATCGAATTTTATTAAAAGAAATACAATTGGAGCTATAGCTGTAAAAAATATTCCATCTAGTATTGTCGTAATTAATATGAATGCCGTACTCTTCCCGGTGCTAATTTTTTCTTTGTTAAGGAAGAAAATCGAAACTGCTGAGCCACCAACCATTGTTGGAGATAGGGCAGATGCAAATTCCCATAATAGTATTATGTCAAAAGATTGGGACCATGACAACTGCTTCAGTGTAACATATCTGATCCGATACATGTAAGCCAATTGCCTTATGACGATTAATAGGATTATTGCTAAAATCCACCAAAGATTTGCAGATTCAATTTGACTGAACTTTTCAGCATCAAAACTCTGGTAAAAAATGAATCCACTGGCTACTAATCCAATAACTATTGCTATCAGGATGTTACCAGGTTTGAATTTTTTAAGTATGTTCTGTGATTGATTATCCACTTACTTCCCTGCCGTCAACCAAAAATTATTGTAACCTATTCCAATCTGGATATTAATAAACTGTAGTTGAAGTAATTCAAGAATGGCAAGAAAAGTAAATATGACCTCCATCTTTTCCTTACAAGTTTTTAATACCTCTTCAAAGGATAATTTAATATTGCCTTTTATTAATTCTGTAACCTTTATTTTTTGTGATTCAATTGTATAAGGGTATTGCACGATCATGTGTGCTTTTTTGTTTTGCTCATCATCAAAACGTGTCATTACTTTTTCAAATACGATCATCAACTTATAGAGATCAACACTTTGAAGCTCATCAGCCGGAGTATTGTTATCAGAAATTTTTGTTAACTCTTTAATAAGGTTTCCTCTTTTCTCTTTCAATGTTCGCTGTTGCTCCATATCCTGAAGCTGGCCGATTACACTTTTGTACTTTTTGTATTCTAACAACCGCTGTACGAGTTCTTCTCTTGGGTCTATTTCGTTCCCTTCCTCATCCAGTTGTTTTCTGGGCAATAGCATTTTCGCTTTTATATGCATTAAGGTGGATGCAACCAATATGAACTCACTGGCAAGTTCAATATTTAAGGTTTGCATTGTGTTAATATAGCCCAGAAAATCGCTGGTAATTTGAGCAATTGGGATATTATGAATGTCCAGTTCGTCTCTTTCTATAAAAAATAGAAGTAAGTCAAAAGGGCCTTCAAATTGAGGTAACTTTATCTCATATTGTTCTTCTGTCATGGTAAATTTCACTGAATGGCTGAAATAGAACGCAAATTAATAATTTAATATTGATATTTTGAACTTGATGCCGAAAGGTAAAGAGCAATGCCCAATGTTTGAGGACGATAAGATATTTAAACTTGAATCAATCAGCGATTTTTTTTGCTTAAGCTATATAAATCTTATCAATGTTGAGTTTTCCCAATTAACTGGTAGGTATCACCAAAGTCACACTGAGGGATAATTTATTCCATAAAAAGCAATAATAAATGATGTTATCATTAAGTAGTTATAGAGTCCCCCTTGCAGCGTTTGGTTGTGGCAGAGCGAAGGGGGAGTGTGGCTGCTTGCAGCGAGGAAAGGGGGATGTAAAAACCCTCATACTATCACCAAATTATCATTAATAGCTAATTGCCTGGTATACATCTATTTATAAAAATACGTCAATGGTAGTTTATCGAAGTTTTTTTTAATCCTCAACATTCCACTTTAGTCTTCGATAAACCTGCCTGTCCGGCAGGCAGGCTCAGACTGACAACATTCTTTGATTTGCTTCTAATCATTTTTCATTACAAGTTTTTTGCGAAAATTTTATATCTCAGGACGAAACAAAATGGACTGGTGAAACAGCCTCGTTCATTTCTCAACAGGGGTATTCAGATTACCTATTTTTTTACTCGCGGATTCGGGACTTTAGCTACTAAAGCATCTTCTATAATTTTCTCTAATTCACTTTCCTGAAAAGGTTTATACAGGTAGGCCACATAATTTACTTCATCCATTTTTTCCTTCGTAGCTTTATCTGAATAAGCAGTAATGAATATGATCGGGATGTCATATTTTTGTTCAATCAATTTTGCACAATCAACTCCTGTAAGAACCCCTGCTAAGTAAATGTCGGATATAATCAAGTCGGGTTTGGGATTTGATTTTTCAATACTTTCCATGACTTTTTCTCCAGATCTAACAATGCCAACAACATTATAACCAAATCTGGTTACCATATCTTTTATAACCTCAGAGATAAAAAACTCATCTTCAATAATTAAAATATTTTTAGTCATAATTCCAGAATTTTAATTTACTGACATTTATTTTTATGCTTTGTTCGTTGTTAATTGTGGTTGATCTAATTTAGCTTTAACCAATGCCACTATTTTATTATTTAATTCCTGCGGAACAAAAGGTTTAGATATATAATCATCCATTCCAAGTGCTAGACATTTATCAGCTTCACCTGAAGATGCATGGGCTGTCATTGCAATGATAGGAACCTTATTCTTGGTTGAATTCATTTTATTCCGTATGTGTTTTGTAGTTTCATATCCATCCATTTCAGGCATTTGAATATCCATTAAAATAATGTCATAATTACAAGCGTTTAATTTTTCAATAGCGATCTTGCCATTCTCGGCTGTATCAGTAGTACAGTTCCAACCAGATAACACCTTTTTTGCCAATAATTGATTAATAGGATTGTCTTCAACCAACAAGACCTGTATAGAATCTAGATTCAATGTGGTATCACTTTTTTCCTTCAATTTCTTATTGATAAAAGCATCGCTATCACCAATCTTATATGGGAGTGTAAATGAAAAGGTTGTACCCTTATTAATCTCGCTA
>JAESTI010000263.1 GCA_016763665.1 Bacteroidia bacterium
AAAATTTTGTTTTTGGAGGTTCTTCTCCTTTTGCAGGAAAAACATTTTTACCGGGAGCAAGAAAGAAATTTGCACCTAGTTTTATGGGAATATCCAGATCTAACAGCAAATTTGCTCTGGAAAACTTTGTATTTAGTGGAGGCTCACCATTTACACCTAAAGCTTATAGGGTTGGTAAGAGAAAACAAAACCGAATCAGCAGCATGGGAATATACAGAGCTAGCAGCAAGTTTGCACTAGAGAACTTTGTACTAGCGGGTGCTTCACCGTTCTCAGTAGGAATGAAAAGAACATCACTAAAAAAAGCACATAAAAAATCTATTTTTGGCAAGTATGAACCAGACAGGAAATTTAGTTTAGAACAATTTGTATTGGCAGGTGGTGCGCCATTCGCTGTAAGAGCAGTTAGAATGAGAGCCAAAGCCAGAAGAACTTCAAGAGGATTTAAAAGATTTTATGCTGATGATAAATTCGCACTTGAAAACTTTGTGCTTGGCGGTTCTTCTCCATTTGTAACAAGAACATTAAGAAAAATTGGAATTGGTTCTCGTAAAAGACCATCTAATTTATCTATATTTGCACCGTCAAATGAATTCAGGCTAGAGAATTTTGTTTTTGGAGGATTATCTCCGTTCGGCACAAATACTACTGGATTTCAGGCACTTAAACGCAAAATATCCACTTTTGGGAGATATTCAGGTGTTGGACTTGATTTGACATCATTTAGTCTAGAGGGAGGGTCACCCTTTTCAAGAAAAGAACCCAAAAAGCAAAAATTCAAGACTACTGGCACGGGTTTTGAAGAGAAAGGAAGACAGAAGCATTATGACAGGAAATTTGCTTTATTCAGAAAGAAGAAAAGGGACGATGGTTTGCCATATGTGATGAGGGTATCGGAAAACAAGATGTATTCCAAACGTTATGTAAAAAAAAGAGATAAGAAAAAAGAGCACATATTTGGTAAGAAAGTTCGTAACCATTATAAGATAAAATGAGTATAAAGAGTAACATTATGAAAAGGCTAGTATACATAGCATTAATTGGAGGATTTTTATTTACGATTGCATCTTGCAAAACTTTAAAAGAACCTCCTTGCCCAGCGTACAGTACAATAGAAGTTAACGAGAGTGAATCAAACGGATAATATCCTGATTTACAAGTAAATAGTTTGCCGCCACAACATTTCTAGTTACTTCAAAAAACTTCCGGAATAGTTACAATCAGTGAAAGTTGACCACCTGTTTAATTTCAGGATTTAAACTTTTCGCTACGGGGCAATTTATTGCTGCATCCTTTAAGAAGTCTAAGTCTTCCTGGGAATACCCTTTTTCTGGTAAAGAAAAATTTACATGAATTTCCGAGATCATTCTTGGTTCTGCATTCATTACTTTTTGAACGGAAACCGTTGCCCCATCAATATCAATATTCCTATCGCTCCCCTTAATTCCCATGATCGTAAGCATACACGATGCTAGAGCTGTTGCTGTTAGGTCAGTTGGTGAAAAGGCCTCACCCTTTCCCTGGTTATCTACAGGAGCATCTGTTATGATCTTATTCCCTGAACGTTCATGGGTAGCTTCAGTTCTCAACTCTCCTAAATATGTAACATTTGACATGATATTTTCCATCTTGTAAAATTAACAATTAATTAAATTTTTAGTGAACTATATACATGCAATTGATAACTTTGCAACCTCAAAATTGAGAAAAATTACTTTCAAAATGAGAATTGGTTTGTTTTTTGGATCTTTTAATCCTGTTCATGTTGGGCATTTAGTAATTGCCAATTACATGTCGGAATTTACTGATTTAGATAATGTGTGGTTTGTTGTTTCTCCTCATAATCCCTTAAAGGACAAAAGTACATTACTCAATCCTTATGATCGATTAGATCTAGTTCGAAGAGCACTTCGGGATTACACTAGCTTAACAGTTACTGATATAGAGTTTAAATTGCCTCAACCATCTTATACTATTGACACCCTCATTTATTTGAAAGACAAATATCCGGACAAAGAGTTTGCGTTAATAATGGGCTCAGACAATTTGGAAACAATTCCTAAATGGAAAAACTTTGAGCAATTGATAGGAAACTACCATATATACGTGTACCCAAGACCCAACAGTGATGGAGGCGAACTTAAAACACATCCAAATGTTCACATTACTGAAGCACCTTACATGCAGATATCATCCAGCTTTATAAGGAAGTCGATCAAAGAAAAAAAAGACGTCCAGTATTACATGCCTGAAAAAGTTTCTGAGTACGTTTCAGAAATGCATTTGTATGAGAAGTGAAATCGTGTATTCGTTAAATGGTTGATTAGTGTATTCTTTAATTCGTGCATTAGAACAACGTTTCGGCTAAAAAGGCATAGCCAGTGCTTTTCAATTTCTTTTTCATTTCTCTTCCAAATCTTTTAGTTCATTTTCGCTAAAAGCAAATAACTTTAAGAGTACTTCCACCATCGTCTCGTTTCTACTTTTAATGCTCTCTTGTTGCCATTCTGCGATTGTTGCAAGGTTTGTTCTTCCACCATCATAATCAAATTCAAGATTATTAAGAGAAAGGCCATTTTTATATCCAATATTGATTTTGTACCCTAAAAATTTCTTGTTCTGATGCAGATCCTGTTTTTCACCAAAGCATGAATTTGAAAGCTTAGAATTGTAGCCACTCAATGTGAGGTTCCCCAAGCAGTGCACCCATTCTTCGTGAATCTCGTAAGCTTCTTCTTTATCTCCGTCAGCAATCATATCGATCCAGCACTTTGGGATTGTGTTACCTTGCGGAAGGACATGCTCTACTGTCCAAACCAAAAGTCCTTTTTCATTTCGTGCCCATAAATCAGGCTTGTATTCCCGGGAATGAGATACTTCATCCAGTTTTGTAAGTACATATCTTGCCATCCCTGAATTGTAAAAATATAAATTGTCTTCTAAGCCTTCTTTTAGCTTGTTTATAGAGGAAGGCTTTATTTTACCCTTTAACAGTTTGTCAATAATTAATTCACCTGTCAGGTTTTCACCCTTGTCAATAGCTTTCTGACAAGTTTCTATTACCTCAATGTTTATGGCATCCAAGTCTCTGGTGTTTGGAAAATCTGTAATGTTCCTCCTCATATAGTATTTAACCAAAAAATCAAGCACTTCATCTAATGTTTTATTCCGATCCGCAAAACAACTTTCGTCAATACAGTAAAGATAAAGCAACAAAAGATATGATGGTGCGGAACCTATTCTTTGGAGGTCAATCAAGGCTCGGTTTTGACCACAATCATCATAGTTCTCAGGCTCGATGAAATAGTTGTAGCTCTCAGCCTTTTCAAGTAAATCATCAAATGTAATCTTGGCATTTTTCTTTATATACTGTTCAAAAATCTTTATTAAATTACTTTTTGTTGCACGGGTGTATTTTTCTATTCTTTTGTCGGGATAAACCTTAAAAGCGTTGTAGTAGTGCCTTAAAAATCGTTCCTGATCCTTATACTCCGGTAATAACTCCAACAAATCCTGCCAATCATCATAGGCCTCATCAATGTTCATTTTGTGCTGTTTTTCCAAATTTGCCAGCATCTTGTTTTTAATAATGTCCATTACTGATAAAGGGACACCTCTGTTGTTCAATGATTCAAACAGGGTAAAGGCATCAGAGGAAGATGAAACAGCAATGTGAATGAATTTCAAGCTGTTAATTTTATGGAGCAGTTCGTTTAAGCCCTCAAGGGTTTCAGGAAGGTGATCATAGAAGTAATCATAGGCTTTGTATATCCTTCTTATACCGCAAAACTTGGAATTGAAATTTCCCTTTATTAGTTCCAGTTCATTAAGAATATGCAGGTAGTCCGCATAATTATTTTTTTGTGTAGAAGGTTGAACTCGCAGAAAACAGTACTTATGCTTATCCTTAAAAAAGCCGAGTTCGCTTTTATTTATGGTTGCCTTTTTGTGAACCAATTGCTTACGGGTGTTGCTCAGTGTGAGTCTGAAGTCCTCCAATTCTTCATCATCAATCTCATCATCCATTTCCTCTTGTATTTCAAGAAATGAAGTGTAGATGGCCATCAGCATTAAAGAAATAGTGGTAAGACGTTGTTGCCCATCAACTACTTCATAAACCCTTGACTCACCCGGGCCTAATTCTGCATTGTCGTCAATGCAAATGATACTGCCCATAAAATATCCGGCATCATTTTCATCAATGTCATTTAAAAGTTGTTCCCATTCCCCTCGGCCCCAGGTGTATTCCCTTTGGTATTTCGGCACATGGTAATGTTCCAAGTTGCCTTGGGTTTGTAAAATATTTGCTAAGGATGGGTCTGTTGCATTCATATTGTTTTCATTTTTTGCATGGGCTACAACAATTCGCTATAAGCCATTACCTATTAGAATTATATTAGTATCATTTGCGTTAATTTAGTATCATTCTCTTATTGCTTCTTTTAATAATCCTAATTCATTTCCCACTTTTACAAAAGCATTAATGGCTTTATCTAAATGCTCTTTTTCATGAGCTGCAGATAATTGAACTCTAATTCTGGCTTGACCTTTAGGAACCACCGGAAAATAAAATCCGATAACATAGATCCCTTCTTCCAAAAGCTTCTCAGCAAAAATTTGTGACTGCTTAGCATCATAGATCATTATAGGAACAATAGGATGGACTCCCGGTTTAATATCAAATCCAGCTTCCGTCATTTTTTCACGGAAGTATTTAGTGTTCTCTTCAAGCTTGTCTCTTAATTCAGTTGTTTTACTCAACAGGTCAAAAACTGCAATAGAAGCACCAACAATAGCAGGAGCTAGGGTATTTGAAAATAAATATGGTCTTGACTTCTGCCTTAGCATTTCAATAATTTCTTTTCTGCCGGATGTAAAACCCCCGGAGGCCCCACCTAGCGCTTTACCCAAAGTTCCTGTAATAATATCTATTCTACCCATCACACCGTTGTGTTCGTGTGTTCCCCTACCTGTTTTACCCATAAATCCTGTACAGTGGCACTCATCCACCATCACCAAAGCTTTGTATTTATCTGCCAAATCGCAGATTTTATCGAGTTGTGCAATAGTACCATCCATTGAAAATGAACCATCAGTCACGATGATCCTGTTTTTGCAATGTTGCGTTTCCTTCAACTTCTCTTCGAGATCGTCCATATCATTATGAACATACCTCTGTCGCTCTGCCTTGCATAGACGTACCCCATCAATTATAGAAGCATGATTTAAGGTATCAGAAATAATAGCATCATCAGGACCTAAAAGTGGTTCGAAAACACCTCCGTTAGCGTCAAATGCAGCTGCATATAATATAGTATCCTCAGTTCCTAAAAATTGCGCGATCTTTTGCTCCAGTTCTTTATGGATATCTTGAGTTCCACAAATAAATCTTACTGAAGACATTCCATATCCGTGAGAATCAATCGCCTTTTTTGCAGCTTCAATGATTTTCGGATGAGAAGATAATCCCAGATAATTGTTTGCACAAAAGTTAATCACTTCTTTGCCAGATTCCAACTTGATTTCAGCACCCTGAGGTGATACGATAACTCTTTCATTTTTATATAAACCCGCTTCTTTGATATTAACAAGTTCTTTTTCTAATATTGGTTGCAATGTTTCGTACATATTACAATTGTTTAGTTCGTCAAATATTCTAAAATTGCAATATTACAAAATTTAATAGCTATACTGAAAGATGACAATTAAATGCTTTAGCCTAATTTTTCTGTTATTTCCATTTTTGCTATTCTCCCAAATGAAAAATCTGGTATTTGAAGGAGGTGGAATAAGAGGTATTGCCTATGCAGGAGCTATAGAAGAACTGCAAAATCAAAATGTTCTTGGAAATATTGAACGTGTAGCAGGTACTTCCGTTGGAGCCTTGGTAGCTACATTACTTGCAGTGGATTATACCCCTAATGAAATAAAACAGATCATTTCTGAAACCAATTTTAAGAAATTTGCAGATGGGCAATTTATATTTATAGGTGGAACCAGGAGAATGATCACAAAATACGGCTGGTACAAAGGAGAAAAATTCAGAAAATGGATTGGTGAAATTATTGAAATTAAAACCGGGAAACCTGATCTTACTTTTAAGGAGTTACATGAGCTGAAGTCAAATAACAAAAAAGAACTTTATATAACTGCTACAAATTTGAGCAAACAAACCAAAGTTCTTTTTTCATATGAAACTTATCCAGATATGGAAATCAGAAATGCGGTTAGAATATCCATGAGTATTCCCATGTATTTTACTGCCATGAGAATTGACAAAGACGGAAATATCACCAAAGATAAAAATGCTGATGTTTTTGTAGATGGTGGAATAATAGCCAATTACCCCATCCAAATATTTGATGAACTAAAGTATACAACCACAGTAAATAAGGATACAAATTTCGTTAACTTTGAAACACTCGGTTTGAGATTGGACAGGAAAGAACAAATAGAGTATGATAATACGAAAAATGGATTAGCACCATACGAAATATCCGATTTCAAAACTTATACCGAATCATTTTACAACATAATTATTGAAAATCTAAACAGGCAAAACTTAACTGAGGATGATTGGAAAAGAACCATATCCATCAATACTTTAGAAATTGGACCAAAGATCAAACGGCTATCAAAAGAAGAAAAACTAAAATTAATGAACAGCGGAAGTCAGGCTGTAAAAACCTATTTTCAAAAGATCAATTAAAATGAAGGAATTATCAGATGAGCATTTCATGAAAGAAGCTCTTAAAGAGGCGCAAAAGGCATTAGAGCAGGATGAAGTACCAATTGGTGCAGTTGTAGTTAGTAATAATAAAGTAATTGCGAGAGCTCACAATCTTTCTCAACTTTTAACGGACGCAACTGCACACGCTGAAATGCAAGCCATTACCGCAGCTTCAGAGTTTATGGGAAGTAAATACCTTATTGATTGTACACTATACGTAACATTGGAACCATGTGCTATGTGTGCAGGTGCTACTTTTTGGTCGCAAGTAAGTAAGATTGTATTTGGAGCCTCGGATCTCAAAAGAGGATTTAGAAGTATTAATAAAGGTATTTTGCATCCTAAAACATTGATCACAAGCGGAATATTGGAAGATGAATGTTCAATATTACTAAAAGAATTTTTTGAGAAAAAACGAAAGCTAGCTTAACTTATAAAACGACCAATTATGATCTGTACTTTTTTGTATAAATAAGCTTTTCTAGTGTTATAATGTTTTGTAAATTGAACTTTCTTAAAAAGTCAAATCATTAAAAATTAAAAATAGGAGATAAAAAAATGGAAGATGTAGCAACAACATTTGAATTACCAGCTTTACCCTATGCTCATGATGCACTTGAGCCACACATTGATGCCAGAACTATGGAAATTCACCATGGTAAACATCACGCTGGTTATACTACAAAATTAAATGATGCAGTTTCAGGTTCTGACCTTGAAGGAAAATCAATAGAAGACATTTTGAGCAATGTCTCGCAACATTCCGGTGCGATTAGAAATAACGGTGGAGGATATTACAACCATTGCTTGTTTTGGGAAGTTATGTCAGGAGCTGGTGGTGGAGAACCAACTGGAGAATTAGCTGATGCCATTAATTCAGCATTTGGATCATTGGATGAATTTAAGACACAGTTTGCTAATGCTGGCGCAACAAGATTTGGTTCCGGCTGGGCATGGTTAATCGTTAAAGATGGCCAACTGGCTGTAACATCAACACCCAACCAAGACAATCCATTGATGGATGTTGCTGATGATAAAGGCACCCCGATTTTAGGTTTGGATGTTTGGGAACACGCTTACTACCTAAACTACCAAAACAGAAGACCTGATTATATTTCCGCCTTTTGGAATGTTGTTAATTGGGATGAAGTTTCAAAAAGGTATTCTGAAGCGAAATAATTAGTAAAGAGGCTGTATAAAAGTAAAGAGTTCGTGTCATTCTGAACATTGTGAAGAATCTTGTTCCTTGTTTATCACAATGTAACAAGATCCCTCATTTCTTCGGGATGACATAAAACGGTGTTTTGGGGACAGCCTCTATAAATTGGATTATTTCGCTTCAGAATACCTTTTTGAAACCTCGTCCCAATTAACAACAT